>JAYTIP010000089.1:0-10215 GCA_043731745.1 Elusimicrobiota bacterium
GAAAAAATGAAGAATCGCACAAATATTTTTCGCACGAGGATGCCCCAGGTTGGACGATTCGATGTCGAGGCAGGTGTTTCGACCCTGAATTCTCGATTCAGAATTTCAAAAAGGGGGTTATACTACAGCTTCGTTAGCGCTCAAGGGAACGGCAACTCGACAAGCCATTGAATTAAGGCGGAAGTCCCGCTATCCTAGGCATATGACGACCAAGCAGAAGGTTATTCAGGCTGTCCAAGGCCTGCCCGAAAACGCCTCTTACGAGGACGCGATGGAGCGCCTTCTGTTTCTGTCGAAGGTTGAGCGCGGCTTACAGCAAGCTGATGCCGGGCGGACCGTTACGCACAGCAAGGTCAAAGAGAAGATGAAGCGATGGCTGAAGTAAGGTGGACGCTTCAGGCTACCGATGATCTAGATTCCATAGCTCAATTCATCTCCAAAGACTCTCCGCAGTACGCCCGCCTCTTCGTTTCCGATGTTTTTCAAGCGGTTGAACGCCTGAGTGAGTTTCCTAAATCAGGCCGCATAGTCCCCGAACTGAACGACCCCGTCGTTCGTGAAGTCATCCTCGGGAATTACCGCCTTGTCTATCGATTCAAAGCGAAACTGATTGAGCTGTTGACCATTTATCACGGCGCACGCCTACTCGATCCGACAACCCTTGAATGAAAAAAGGCTGCGGGCACCTGTCTTCGCGCTAACCATGGGATTCTGCCGACCTCGGCAATTTAAGGAGAGACGCATAGCCGCGGCGGCAGATCCTCGGCGTTATCCACACCATCCACAGGTTTTCGGCGCGGCAACTGTTGTCAACAACAGTTGAGCCCCTTACTCAGCCAATTACGCGGCCACGACGGGACTTCGCGTCGCGAATACCCGCGCGAATACGCCGTAACAGCGGTTTATCGTTCAGGATTTCCTTTTCTTCTTCCGGATCGATGTACTTGCTCTCCAACTGCCGTTTCGCCGCCGTCTCAATCATATTCGAGAGCGTGCGGTTGTCGGCCTGAGCGCAATCGCGGAAGAAGGCGTAGGTCGCGTCATCGAGGCGTAGGGTCACCGTTTTGGGCATAGTTGTTTTTCGTTCAATCGTATTCAATTATATTCTAACGGGGCATCCACACCCCGTCAAGCCCCACCATAAACCTGCCTTGCGCGATCCCGATTCTCCCTTTATAATTCGGCATTATCCCCGTTACATGGCCGACATGGGCCCTTAACGCGGATTTGCTACCCTCATGCGCGTGACGACCCTCATCGCCGCCCTCCTTCTTTGCGCCTCCGCGGCGACCGCGGCGACGCCCGCCAAGGTCAAGCGCGGGGATCTCGAGGTGAAGATCAAGGTCACCGGCACCGTCGTGCCCGACGACATTTTCCGGATCAAGGCGACGATCGAAGGACGCGTTGAGAGCGTGAACACCTCGACCTATGTGTGGCGCGGCGCCGACCAGCCGCTCGCTTATCTCGTGCACCGGGAGCTCGCGGCGATGCTCGACTCCAAGGGCACGCAGAACGTGGACATCATGGAGGATCGCTGGCAGCGCGTGTACCGGCCGACCGCAGCGCGCTGTCCCGACACCTGCTTCATCTTGAAGAATTTTCTGAAGGCCAAGACCTGGGTCAAGCCCGACTCGGTGATGTTCGAGGCGGCGGCCACGCTCAAGCTCGTCGGCCGCGTGCGGCCCGAGGACGCGAACTGGATTAAGGACGGCCAGGACCTTCTGTTCTGGCCAGTGAAGGACCCCAAGCGAATCTTGAAAGGACGCGTGACGCGCTTCATACTCGATATTCAGGGCGAGAAGGTCACGCCCGGGGCGACCTTCACGCTCACGATGTCGCCCGACCGCTACTTCGATCCGGGCACGGAGTGGGAGGGCGCGATCGTGCCGCTCTCGCTTAAAGACGTGCTGTATGTGCCGACCGACGCGCTCGTGCGCGAGGGCGGCGAGGTGTACCTGCCCGTGCGCGTGTCGACCGGCATCACGACCCAGGGCCTGACCCAGATCACGGGCGGGGCCGAGGACAAGCGCGAGGTGCTCGTGCTCGACGACGCGCAACTGCACGGAGCCGAGCGTCACAAGCAGGAAATCGACGCCGAGCTGATGAAGCGGCGCGCGCGCGCGCAGAGCGGCGAGGAAGCCGGACCGGAGCTCGGACCCGCGCCGGTGAAGAAAGCGGGCAAGCACGCGACGGTCATCGAAGACAGCACCGATTACGGCGAGGACCCCTATGCCGAGCCACAATAGAACCATCGCGCCCACGCGGCGCGTGCTGGCGATCGTGCTGGCCGGAGGCAAGGGCGAGCGCCTGCACCCGCTGACGCACGAGCGCTCCAAGCCCGCCGTGCCGTTCGGCGGGAAGTACCGGATCGTCGACTTCGTGCTGTCGAACCTCGTCAACTCGGGCGTGCTGTCGATCTATGTGCTCGTGCAGTACATGTCGCAAAGCCTCATCGAGCACCTGCGCTCGAACTGGCGCACGGCCGGCCTCACGCGCGAGCACTTCATCACCGTGGTGCCCCCGCAGATGCGCCTGGGCACGATGTGGTACCGAGGGACGGCCGACGCGGTGCGCCAGAACCTGAACCTGATCCACGACTTCGACCCCGATCTCGTCGTCGTCTTCGGCGCGGACCATGTCTACCGCATGGACATCGGCCAGATGATCCAGTGGCATATCGAGAAGGGTGCTGATGTCACGATCTCGACGATCCCGGTGCCGCTCAAGAGCGCGCCGTCTTTCGGGATCGTCTCGACCGACAAAAGTGGACGCGTGATGGAGTTCATCGAGAAGCCCCCCCAGGCTGATCCCATGCCCGGTAGCACGACTCACGCGCTCGCGTCGATGGGCAACTATGTCTTCACGAAGGATGTGCTCGTCGACCTTCTCAAGAATCATCACAAGGACGAGAGCGACCTCGATTTCGGCAAGAATGTCCTGCCCGCGATTCTGAAGTCGCACAAGCTCTACGCGTACGACTTCTCGACGAACGTCCTGCCCGGACTTAAGCTGTACGAGGAGCAGGGCTATTGGCGCGATGTGGGGACGATCGGGGCGTACTACCAGTCGAACATGGATATTCTGGGCGCGCGCCCCAAGCTTAATTTAAACAACCGCCGCTGGTTCATCCACTCGGGCCGCTACGACGGTCCGCCCGCCAAGATTCTCGACGGCAAGCTCAACAACGCGATCATCGGCGACGGGTGCTTCGTGCGCAACGCGACGATCAAGAACTCGATCATCGGACGCGGCGTGCACATTCACGACGGAGCGGTGATCGAGGACTCGATCATCATGGATTTCTGCAAGGTGCGCTCCGAGGCCCACCTCAAGCGCGTGATCGTGGACCGTTTCAACGAGATCCCCGCGAAGACGCGGCTTGGCTTTGACAAGGACGAGGACGCCAAGCGCTACTTCGTCGATCCCAGCGGCATCGTCATCGTCCCCCGCGGCACGACCGTTCCGCGATGAGCGCACGCGTGCTCGCCGTCGAGGACACCCCCCCTCTGCGCGACCTGTTGCAGCTGACCTTGGTCCGCGCCGGCTACCGGGTGACGCTCGCCGAGGACGGCGGCTCGGCCGTGGAGCTGTTCGAGGCCGGCGAGCACGACGCGGTGGTCATGGACATTCAGATGCCGGTCATGGACGGGCTGACGGCGGCCGCACGCATGCGCGAATGCGAGAAGACCCGCGGGACGGGCCCGGTGCCCATACTCGCGCTCACGGCCAACACCGAGCCGGGGGATCTGCGCAAATGCCTCGAGGCCGGGTTCACGGCGACTTTGCGCAAGCCCTTCGCCCGGGAGGACTTGCTGGCCGCGCTGACGCGCGTGCTCGTCGCCGCGCCGGCGGACGGAGCCATCCAGGTGACGGCCGACCCCGAGTTCGCCAAGCTCATCCCGCATTTTCTCGACAACTGCCGCTCCGAGGCCGCCGCGATGCGCGCCGCGCTGACGGCGAAGGATTTTCCGGCCATCACCACCGCCGCCCACAAGCTCACCGGAGCCGGCGCCACCTACGGCTTCGAGGTCGTGAGCGTCGAGGGCCGAGCGATCGAGACGGCGGCGAAGAAAAGCGACGAGACGACCGCCCGCGCGCACCTGGACGCCCTGAGCCTCTATCTCGACCGCGTGAAGGTCGTATACCCCTCGAAATAACTACAATGGCTCCGTGAGCCATCGCCACATCTGCGTTCACGGTCATTTTTATCAGCCGCCTCGGGAAAACCCGTGGACGGGCGCCGTCGACCGCGAGCCCTCCGCCGCGCCGTTTCACGATTGGAACGCCCGCATCGCCGAGGAGTGCTACGGACCGGTCGCCTTGGGCGTGCGCGCCGACGAGGGCGGCCTGACGATCGCCTACGACGAGACGCTCAAGCGGCTTTCCTACAATTTTGGTCCGACCTTGCTGTCTTGGCTCGAACGAGAACGGCCGGAGATCCTCAAGCGCATTCAGGAGGCCGACGCGGCGACGCAAACCGCGATCGCCCAACCCTACTTCCACAACATCATGCCGCTTGAGTCACGGCGCGACAAGGAAACGCTCGTGCGCTGGGGCTTAGCGGAGTTCAAACATCGTTTCGGACGCGAAGCCAAAGGCATGTGGCTGCCGGAGACCGCCGTCGACATCGAGACGCTCGAAGTTCTCGCCGGCGAGGGCGTGCAATTTACGATCCTAGACCCCAAGCAGGGCGCCGCGGTGCGCGACCTGGGCGCGGCGAACTGGATCGATTACGACGCCGAGCATCTCGACCCGAAGACGCCGTACCTTTGGGTTTCGCCCTTGGACCCGTCCAAGAAGCTCGTGATCTTCTTTTATCATCACCGTCTCTCCCTCGGAGTCGTCACCGGAGAAACGACGGCGAGCGCCGAGCACTTCGCCGACGCGGCGCGCGCGCGGCTGATGCCGGGCGACGCCGCCCAGCTCGCGTTCGTCGCCTCCGACGGGGAGTTTTACGGCCACCATCATCCCGGCGCCGAGCGCGTGCTCGCGCGCACGCTCGACCTGCTCGAGGCCGACGGCGTCCCTCCCGTTGATCCCGCGCGCTTCCTGGCGCTGTTCCCGCCGCCGCACGAGGTCCGCATTAAAGAGAATACGGCCTGGAGCTGCGACCATGGCCTCGGTCGCTGGGAGAAGGATTGCGGCTGTCGCTCGGCGCACCTCGCCGACTGGAACCAGGACTGGCGCGGGCCGCTGCGTGAGGCTCTCAACAAACTCGCGCATCGTCTGGACGCTTTTTACGAGGACGACGCCTCGCGCTTCTTCGAGGATCCCTGGAAGATCCGCGACGAGGCCGTCGAGCTGTGGCTTAAACCCGGCTCGGAAGCGGCCTCGGCCTTTCTGCGCACGCGCGCCAAGCGCACCTTGCACGCCGAGGAAGAAGACCGCGCGCTCAAGCTGCTGATGCTCCAGCGCGAGCGTCTGGCCATGTTCACGAGTTGCGGCTGGTTCTTCGACGACATCTCTGGCGTCGAGGCGGTGCTATGCCTGCAGCGCGCCGCGCGCGCTCTCGACCTCGCGAAGCTGCTTGGCGAGGAGGCTGAGGAGGGCTTCGTCGAACGCCTCACGGCCTGCCGCTCCAACCTCCCGCGCTACGGCGACGGCGCCAAGGTGTGGCGAAGCCTCGTGGCCTCCGCGCGCGTCGGCCTCGCCCGCGCGGCCGCGCACGCGGCGTTGCTCGATCACTTAAACCTCCCCGCGCCCGCGCCGCGCCTTCTGCGTTGGCACACGGGCCCCGCGTTTCGCGCGGACAAGCACGGGCTCGCGGGACACGACCGGACCTTCTCCGTGCGCGGCGTCGAGGTGACCCGCCCCGAGACGCGCGAGCGCGCCGAGTTCCACGCGATCGTCCACCGCGCGGACCGGCTCGACTTCGCGGTCTGGCTGGCCCCTCGCAAGGATGTCCTCGATTCCGCCGAGCTCGGCGCTTTATTCCTGAAGATGACCGACCACGAGTTGCGCACCGCGCTCGACGCGCGCTTCGGCGCCGCGATCTACGGCCTCGACGCGGTCTTGAACGACGAGCGCTCGGAAGTCGTGAAGGCGCTCGCGTCCGAAGGCGCGCTCGGGGCCTCGCGCGCTTTATACCTCAAGCGCTGGGTGGAATGCGTGAGCGCCTTGCGCGCGGGCGGCACCGAGGACGAGGCCGTCTTGGAGGTACTCTCGCAAAGCGCCGTGCACTCCTTCGGAGTGCCTGAATTGCCTTGGGTCTCCGACCTCGAGGACCGCCTGCATGAACGCTTCGAGGCCGTCGTCGTCGATCCCCTCGACGCGGGCAAGGTGTCCGCCGCCCTGCGCTGGCTCGACGCGTTGTGGGCCGCGGGCCTGCTGTCCGGCGTCTGGCGCCTGCGCGACGCCCAGAGTCGCTGGGCCAAGGCGCTCGAGGGCCGCGGACCGTCCGCCGCCGTCGACGCCTGCCGCGCCGTCGGCGCGCGCCTGGGCCTGGCGCAATCTCTCGCGGAGAACTCATGACCAGCAAACAGATACGCCTCCAGGACCAAAGCGAGACGATCCGCCTGCTCGGGCAGCAGGACGCGCGCCTGCGCGAATTGGAAAGGGATTTCGGCGTGGAAATCTTTCTCAGGCAGGACGCCGACAGCGGCGAGCTCTCGCTGACCGTCAAAGGCAGCGCCAACCGCGTCGAGAAGGCGGTCAAGCGGCTGCGCTCGGAGGTCGACGCGTTGCGCCGGCGCGCAGCCGTTCCTTTAGATCCGCGCGGCTTCGAGCCCATCAACCTCGACGCCCCCTCCTTGCCCGAGGACGGCCTGTACCGCGCCCACAACAGCAAGGTCATACGCGCGCGCACGCCCAACCAGCAGAAATACTGCGACGCGATCACCGAGCACGACCTGACCTTCGGTATCGGCCCGGCCGGCACAGGCAAGACCTTCCTCGCGGTCGCGTGCGCGCTGCGCGCGCTTGAGTCGCGCCAGGTCACGCGCATCGTTCTCTCGCGGCCCGTCGTCGAGGCGGGCGAGAAGCTGGGCTTTCTCCCCGGCGACATGATGGAGAAGGTAAACCCCTACCTGCGCCCGCTCTACGACGGCTTCATCTCCTTACTCGGCGGCGAGCGATTCCGAACCTGGCGCGACAACGACGTCATCGAGATCGTACCGCTCGCCTACATGCGCGGCCGCACCTTCGAGGACGCCTTCATGATCCTCGACGAGGCCCAGAACACCACGCCCGAGCAGATGAAGATGTTCCTCACGCGCATGGGCACAGGCTCGAAGGCGGTCGTCACCGGCGACACGACGCAGAACGACCTGGGCGCGCACGCGACCTCGGGCCTGGTGCGCGTGCTCGAGATCCTCAAGGGCGTGGAGGGCTCGACCGTCGTGCGCATGGCCGAGGCCGACGTCTCCCGCCATCCGATCGTCAAACGCATCATCAGGGCATACGAAAAATGGGACGAAAAAGCGGGTTAACGGTCGTCGTCGCGGGCATGGCCTCCTTGCCGGAATCGGCGAGGCGCGCCTCGTTGTACCGGAAGGCCGTCGAGCTCGCCTTCGCGACCTCGAAAAAGAAGTTTCGCGGCGAGGTGAACGTGATCTTTCTGCGCCGCACCGAGATGCTGCGCATGAACCGCCATTACCTCGGCCATAACTACGATACCGATGTCATTACCTTCGAGCACGACCTCGCCCCAGGCGTTTCCGGCGACGAGCATCAAATCGGCGACATCATCGTCTCCTCCTGGATGACGCGCAGCCAGGCCAAAGAGATCGGCCACAGCGTGTCCGAGGAAGCCGCGACCTTGGTCGCGCACGGCGCCTTGCACCTGCTCGGCCACGACGACCACCGCGATTCGGACCGCAAGCGCATGTTTAAGGTTCAGGACTCGATCGTCGCGGAGCTCGATGTTTAAGGCGCTCGCAGCCGTCCTGCTATTTTCCGGCGCGGCGTCGGCCGCCCCCAAGCCCGAGCCCGTGGTCACGATCGAAGGCCGCGCTCAGAAGCCGGGCGAAATCCTGCTCGTGACCGTCTCCGGCCAGGATTCGAAGGTCCCGCCCTCGGCGTCCATTCACGGAAAAACGCTCGACTTCTTCGCGGGCCCCTCGTCGGGCACCTGGCTCGCCTTCCTCGCGCTCGACCTGGAATTCCCGGTAGGGCCCGCCGCGCTCGAGCTGACGACCAAGGCTCCGGGCGGTAAACCCGCGCATAAGACCGAGACGCTGAGCGTCGTCGACGCGGGCTTTCCCGTCGTGGAGCTCAAGGTCGAGCAAAAGTTCGTGACGCCGGAGAAGAGCGACGCGGAACGCGCCGAGGCCGAAGCCGGCAAGCTGCACAAGCTCTTCGCCGCCTCCGAGCCCAAGCGATTGTTCGAGGGCCGCTTTGATTCCCCCATCCCCGGCGCGGCGACCGCCCGCTTCGGCGAGCGCCGCGTCTTCAACGGCCAGCCCCGCGCGCCTCACTCGGGCATGGACCTCAAGGCCGCGATGGGCAAGCCCGTGCGCGCGCCCGCGGCGGGCAAGGTCCTCCTCGCCGATCCGCTGTTCTACGCGGGCAACACCATCATCCTCGACCACGGCCTAGGCCTGACCACGCAGTACGCCCACCTGTCGAAGTTCATGGTCAAAGCCGGCGACACGGTCAAGAAGGGCCAGATCATCGGCAAGGTCGGCGCGACGGGGCGCGTGACGGGGCCGCATCTGCACTGGGCTTTAAAGTACAAGAATTCCCGCGTGGATCCCTACTCGCTCGTGTTCCTCGACCTCGACTCCAAGCTCAGCGCCAAGCCCGAGGACCCGCTCACGCGCTCTCCCCTCTGCGGCGAGGGCGCCGATGGCGCCGTCCCGACGCCGGCCTGGGGAAAAGCGAGCGGCGGCCTGCGCGCCCGCGCGCGCCCGTCAAAGGCGGCCTACGCGCCGGGCGAGAGCGTGACCTTGCTCGTCGAGATTCAAAACACGGCCCGCAAGCCCGCCTTCGTCGACTTCGTGCGCGACGCCGCCCTGCGCCCTCTCGTGCTCGGCGTGGGCGAGGGCCCGCGCGCCTTCGACACGCTCGCCTCCTCAAAGACCGCCTCGGGCCCCCTCACCGAACAGATCAAGATTCCTAAAAAGAAGATCCTTTGCTTCGAGCAGAATCGATCCGCCGACGGCCCCCTCCTGGCGATCGGCACCACGAGCTATGCTCTCGCCTACGGCACTGAGTTCTTATATCCGTCCACCGCGACGGTCCGCGCCGGCATCTGGCGCGGCCATTTGAGCGTCCCCGCCGCCTCCGTGATCGTGAGCACCGCCCCATGACCGACGCCGAACGAGTCGCCCTGCTCAAGAAGCGCGCCCCCGGCGCGGTCGAGGCGCTCATCGAAGAGTATGCCTCGCCGATGCTGGCCAGCGCCATCGCCTGGGGCCTGCCCCGGGCCGACGCGGAGGAAACCGTCCAGGACGCCTTCCTCGACTTCCTCGGGGCGATCGACCGCTTTGAGGGCCGTTCGGCCCTCAAAACCTTCTTATTCGGGGTGCTCTTCAACAAATGCTCCGAGCGACGCCGCAAGTCGCGCCGCGAGGAGGCGACCGAGGACATCGAGGCCGCGTTTGACTCCCGCTTCGGCTACCTGGGCGTGTGGAACAGCCTGCCCCGCGGTCCCGAAGAAGAGGCCGTCAACGACGAGCTCAAGGACTGGCTCGCGCAATGCGCCAAGAGCCTGAGCCCGGACCAAAGAACCGCTTTTCGTCTGAAGGTCGTCGAAGGGATCGCGACGGAAGATGCCTGTAAGATGTTGGGGGTCTCCGCCACTAATTTCGGGGTGCTCTTGTTCCGCTCTCGGAACAAGCTCCGTGAGTGCCTCGAGAAGAAGTGGATGAAGCGATGAGAATAATCCCGTCCTGCGACGACCTGGCCCGTGCGGTGTCAGACGGCTCCTATGAAGAGGGGCCCGTCTGGGACCGTGTGCGGCTGCGCCTTCACATGATCGCCTGCTATGTCTGCCGCCGCTACGCGGCGCAGATGCGGTGGATCGACCGGGCCGCGAAGGCGCTGTATGCGCCGCCCGCGACCCCGTCGGACGAGGACTTCAAGCGCCGCCTCATCGGGCGATTGAGGCCTTGACCGCCTACTTCTACTACTCAACTTTTCCCCTCGCGGCGTTCTTCCTGGCTCTTTGGCTCGTCGCCGTCCGCACCAAGGACGCCAGCCACGTCGACGTCGGCTGGGCGTTGGGCTTGGGATGGCTCGGCATTTTGAGCGCCTTTTTCGGAACCGGTCTTTTCG
>JAYTIP010000090.1:0-6883 GCA_043731745.1 Elusimicrobiota bacterium
CTCAAGTTCCTCTCCCGCGCCCACCGCCTCATGGGCTTCGACGCCGGTAAAGATTTTCATCTCAACGACAGCCGTGCCTTGTTGGGCTCCCACCGCGAGCACCACGAACACTGGGGTAAAGGTCGTTTAGGGTCGGAAGGTCTGAAGGCGTTGCTCGACCGGGAAGAGTTCGCCGGCACGCCGGCGATCCTGGAAACTCCGAAGGATGGTCCCGAATCAGATCTCGCGAACCTCGAGTTCGCGCGCCGCCTGTCCGCGCGCGCCTAAGCGCTGACGCGCAGGCCTTCGCGTCCGACGACGACCTTCACCTTGTAGCCGCGCTCCTCGACCCGCGCGTTCGCGTCCTTGCCCATCTGGTCGAGCACGCCGTCGGCGTAGGAGTCGTCGGCGTGCATGAGCACGAGCGCCTTCACGAGGTTCTTGCCCGCGAAGTCGACCGCGGAAAGAAAGCTCGAGTGCCCGGTGTTGCGGTGCGTCTTGTAGTCCTCGGCCGTGTAGCGCCCGTCGTGGAACATCAGGTCCGCGCCGCGGCACACCGCGCCGATCTTCTCGTCGTAGTCCTGCAAGGCGGTGGCGTACTCGCCGTACAGCTCGCTGTCGGGGCAGTACACGATCTTGCGTCCCTCGAGCTGGAGCACATAGGCGAGCGTCGTGCCGGGGTGGTTCGCGTAGAACACGGAGAGCCGCACGCCGGGCAGAATCTCGTAGGTCTGCTCCATGAGCTCGTAGAGTTCGATCTTCGCCTCGGGCATCGCTTCGCCGAAGCCGGGCTCGAGCGCGGTCTTGAGCGCGCTCTCGAGCGTCTTGTCGGGATCGGAGGCGCCGCTGACGTGGAGCGTGTAGTCCTTGCTGCGGGCGCAGGGGAAGCCCGCGAGGCCTTCGACATGGTCGTGGTGGAAGTGGGTGAGGAAGAGCCACAGCTCCTTGTGCTTGCCGCTCTTCATCAGATCATTTCCCAAGAGGCTGATGCCCGAGCCGGCGTCGAAGACGAAGATGTGCGAGGGAGATTCCACGGACACGCAGCTCGTGTGTTTCCCGTACTTCGCGACGACGGGGGAGGTCGCCGTCGAAGTTGAGCGGCACCCCCAGACCACGGCTTTAAGTTCGGCGCGCACCTGCGGCGCGGGCTCGGAGGGGGGGCGGGCGATCTTCATCGGCGAGACGCCCTGCTTGGTCATGATCTCTTTGACCTTGGTGGCGAACTGGTCCACGTCGTAGGGCTTCTCGATGAAAGCCTCGGCCCCGTATTGGGCCGCGCGCTGCTTCTCGGCCTCGAAAGACTTGCCCGACACGATGATTGCGCGGATCGGCTCGGTCTCGGGGTCGGATTTGAGGCGATGAAGAAGGGTCAGGCCGTCCAAGCCGGGCATCAGAATGTCGAGAATGACGAGCGCCGGCTTCTCGGCCTTGATGATGTCCTGGGCCTTGAGGCTGTCCTGGATCAGCCGGGCGGTGTAGCCCGCGTCGTTGAGGAGCTCGAGCGTCAGCCCGCCCACGAGGGGGTCGTCGTCGACGATGATGATCTGGGTCGCCATAAGGCGCGGGTATTCTATAATAATCACACCCATGCGCATCATCGCCGGCGAAGGCCGCGGCCGTTCCCTCAAAAGCGTACCCAAGGAGATGATGGTCAAGCCCATCTCCGCGCGTATCAAGAAGTCGGTGTTCGACATCTTGAGGCCGCGCCTCGGGGACGCGCGCTTCCTCGATCTTTACGCCGGCACCGGCGCGGTGGGCCTCGAGGCCCTTTCCCGCGGCGCGGGCTTCGCATTCTTCATCGACGCGGACAAGCGGTGCGTGACCGTCATCGAGGAGAACCTCAAGCGCCTGGGCTTCGCCGCCAAGGGACGCGCCAGCTACGGAAATATTTTACAGGACCTGTCCTGGGTGGCCTACCGCGCCGGCGTCGCGGACTTCGACCTCATCTTCTTAGGTCCGCCGTATCGCACCGAGGACAACACCATGCTCGCCTACTCGACCCCGTCGCTCGCGCGCGTGGCGGAGGCGAACCTGCTCGCGCCCGGCGGCATGATCCTGCTCCAGCGCTATAAGAAGGAGAAGGTCGAGCTGCCTGCCGGTTACGAAAAATTCCGGGAAGAGCGTTACGGCGACACCGATGTTGAATTTATCCGTCGTTCCGTAGCCGTTTAACTTGGAGATTTCGTTTACCCGGTATCGCATTTACCGGGAGTGCCCCTGGAAGTACAAGCTCCTCTTCGTCGATGGCCGCCGCATTCCCGCCACGCCCAAGTCGTCCTTCGGGCTCTCGCTACACCGCACGCTCGAGGTCTGGCTGCGCGGCGGCGAGCGCAGCGTCGAGTCGATCCACTCGGCCTTGCGCTCGCAGTGGCTCGCGGTCGGCTATCCCGACGAGGACGCCGAGGCGCGCGCCTACTCCAAGGCCCAGCGCGTCCTCGCGCGATTCTGCGACGAGGAAGAAAACCGGCGCGCGCGCACCGTCGCCGTCGAGCGCGAGTTCATCTGGAACCTCGGCGTCCACCAGGTCCGCGGCATGATCGACCGCATCGACCAAGGCCCCGACGGGGCGTACGAGCTCATCGACTACAAGACCGGTCCCACGGTGCCCAAGCCGGCCGAGGTCGCCAAGGACGCGCAGCTGCGCTTCTACGCGCTCGGCGCCAAGCGCGGGCTTAATTTAGAACCCTCGACGCTCACGGTCGACTGCGTGACCGTGGGCGCGCGCGTCAGCGCGCCCTACGACGACTCCGGAGAAGAGACCATGGCGGCCGACATCCGCGGCGCGGCGTCGGGCATCGAGGCGGCCGCGTTCTCGCCGGACACGAGCTTCTGCCACCGTTGCGACTTCCGCAAGGACTGCGTCCACTCGATCGCGAAAGACGTGTGATAGCCTCGGCCTAGGCGCGGATTTTCCGCCGAGACCCTTGAACGCTCCTCACCGAACAGCCGTTTGAGCGCCTCCGGCGGCCGGCTCAGGCGAACCTTAAGGCTCAGCTCACCGCCGAATTCCGCGAAGAGGCGCGCAAGGCCGCTCGTGCGAAGTTCCTTGCCGAGCTCCGCCTTTCCTAGCGCCGTCTTGTCTATACCCGCGAGCAAGGCGACTTCGGCTTGTGATAGCCCGAGGGCGGCTCGAAAGACCCGCAATAGTTCAGCGCCCGTGGGCGCCTCGATGTCGTTCATGACGGACTCCCGGCGGCCGTTCAGCCGTTGCAACTAGCTCCGGAGAGAGTTCCGCAGGCCGATGAGCCGCTGATTCTCGCCAAGAAACCGAACGCCGTCACTAACAGACGATTGAACCCGGAAAAAGTTCCCTCGACCTTACGCGGCGCGGCGGTCGGGCTGGTCGCAGTGATCGCGCACGCAGTTCTTCCCGTCGTGCTTGGCCTGGTAGAGGTTCATGTCCGCGCGATGCAGCAGCTCGGCGGGAGACGCGCCTCCCGAGCCGTCGAAGGTGGCGACGCCGACGCTGATCGTGGCCAGATACCCGTTCTTGGCGATGCCGTTGCGCGCCCGCCCGGCGACATGCACTGCGGTCGCCGCGTCGGCCCCGGGCATGATCACGACGAACTCATCGCCGCCGTAGCGGCCCAGTATGTCGTCGGAGCGCACATTCGCGGCGATCGTCTCGGCGGTCTCCTTTAAAACCCGGTCGCCGAACAGGTGGCCGTGCGAGTCGTTGATGCGCTTGAAGTCGTCGACGTCGATGATCATGACCGACATGGGCGCGCGCCGCGTCAGCGATTGCTGAATCTCGATCTCGAGGATCTCCTGCAAATAGCCGTGGCTGTAGGCCCCGGTAAGGCCGTCGGTGACGGACTTCAGGTGCAGCTCGTCGACGCGCGCCGAGAGGACCCGGTTGCTGACCCGCTGGCGCTCGGAGCGCAGGCCGATCGCGTAACCGAACAGCATGAAGGCGAACACGGTGCCGACGGCCATGTAGGCGTAGAAAAGAAAGTTATAGTCGAGCTCGTTGCGCATCCACGCCGTCTTGAGCAGCGGGTCCGCGAGCCAGTATCGCAGCAGGAACGCGCCGGTGGGCGAGCCGAGGCCGAGCACGAGGCCGGCCGCCGCGTATAAGTAGTGGTGAGGGACCGCGCGCAGGAGCGCCGCCGCGTCTTCGTTGTGGTCGCCCTGGCGGCGACGCTTGGCGCTCACGACCCCGGCTCGGGGTCGGCCGTCCAGAGCGCGCGGGGGGACGGCGACAGTTCGAGCGCCACGACCGTCGCGGGGCGGAATTCGAAGAGCTGCTTGCCGAGCAAGGCCGCGATCTCTCCGATCTGAGGCTGATGTCCGACGGCCAACACCTCGCTCTCCGCCTCGCAACGCTCGAGCAGCTCGCGCGCGACTTCGTCGGCGGGACGGGAGTTGTCGAGCGGTATGAAGACGACGGCTCCACCGTCGGGCTTGAGCACCGTGGCCGCCTCGCCCGCGGTCTGCGCGGCGCGCAGGAGCGGGGAGTGCAGGATCAAGGTCGGCTTGCCGCCGCGCTTTATGATCTCGGCGGCGGAGGAGCGCGCGTCGTCTCGGCCTTGCTCGGAGAGCGGGCGCAACGCGTCCTTGGCGACGCCGGCCTGCGTCGTCGAGAGGCTGTGGCCGTGGCGCATGAGATAAAGGCGTTTCACGCGGGTGAGATTACCACATTCGGCCCCAGGCTCAGAAGAAGTAGTCGAAAGACGAGAAGAACTGCTCGAGGGCGCGCTCGTGCGCCGGCCGCCGCGCCCACTCGTCCTGCGTGACCTCGTGGGCGCCCTTGACGCCCGCCTCGAAGCTCGACGCCAGCTCGGCGGCGAAGGCCAGGTCCTGCGTCTGCAGGTTCGCCTCCAGGTTGTGTTGGAGCGAGCGGTGGTCGAGGTTGTAGGAGCCGACCGCGCACCAGGTGCGGTCGACGACGACGGCCTTGGCGTGCATCATGTTGCCCTGCCACTCGAAGATGCGCACGCCGCGCGACAACAGCGACGCGTAGGTCGAGCGCATCGCGTACCAGACCGATTTGATGTCGGAGCGGCCGGGGACCAGCACGCGCACCGACACGCCGCGGCGCGCGGCCTGGGTGAGCGCCCGGCGAATGCGCCAGTCCGGGATGAAGTAGGAGTTGGCGATCGCGACCTCGGTGCGGGCGGCGCGCAGCGCGTTGACATAGCCTTCGCGAATCACGAAGCGCTTGAGGATTTCGTGGTTGCCGACGACGCGCACCGCGGATGGACCCGGAGCGTAATGAGCGGGCGCCACCGATTCGAACCAGCGGCCCGTCTCCTTGTGCCAGACCGCGCGGAACAAGCGCTCGAGCTCGTGGGCGGCGGGACCTTCGACGCGCGCGTGGGCGTCGGGCCAGTCCTGGCCGCCTTCGGACTTGGGCGCGTGCTCCGCGCAGATGTTCATGCCGCCGGTAAATCCGATCTTGCCGTCGCAGACCAAGATCTTGCGGTGCGCGCGCTTGTTCCAGGCCCACCTCGGGCGCCAGGGCGCCACCGGGTGGTATTCGAGGATCTGTACGCCCGCGTTGCGCATCATCGTTTCGACGACGGGATCCATGTCGAGGGAGCCCACCGAGTCGTAGATCAGGCGCACGCGCACGCCGCGCTTGGCCGCGCGCGCCAGCAACTCGGCGAAGGTCCGCCCCACCGCGTCGCCGCCCCAGATGTAGGTCTCGAGGTTGACCGAGTCCTTCGCGTTCTCGATGGCCGTGGCCATCGCGGGGTAGAGGTCGGCGCCTCTAAAGAACAAGGAGAGCTTGTTGTACGGGACGTACTCCTCGAGGTCCCAGCTGAAATCCCCCGAGCCGGCCTTGGGCCGGCGCAGGAGCCTGTTTAAATGAGGCGGGAAATCCGGGATGTCAGTCAGCGCCACGGGGGCCATGTTACAAAAGATCAGAGGAGCCGGAGGAACATCTCGACCGTCATTGCGGCGTCGTTGAGAATGCCTTTGAGGGTCCAACGGCTCAATTCATCGTGTAGGGGGACGATCAGGTGCTTTCATCGGCCGCGCGATAGAGCTTGATGTGGCTGCCGCGTTGTCCGACGACCGAGTATCCCGCGCGTTTGAAAGCCTTGATCGCTTTGGCCCCTGAGATCAGGGGCGGCTTCACAAATTGACGCTGAGGACCTTTTGCCTGGCGGTGGGTTTAAAGCTTTTCGCGCCGGCATCGAGATAGAGCAAAATGGCTTCTTTAATGTTCTCGACGGCCTCGGCTTTCGTCCGGCCCTGCGACCAGCAGCCTTTCAGGGATGGGCAACGCGCGACGTGAAAGCCGTCATTCTGCGGCTCCACGACGATTTTGAGCTTCATAGACATAGTTTAGACCCCCAGGCCGCGTAATGCAAGGCGCGCGGCGTCTATAACAGACGATTGAGGTTCGAAAAAGTTCCACGGGTGGCGTAACTGCTAATATACAGGCCATGGCCGGCAAGGAACACTTCGAAAAGCTGCAGGGACTCATCGACCTCGAACGCGAGGCCGAGAAGGCGGAGAACCTGCGCGAGCTGCGCAAGTTCCCCGTCGCCCAGCGCGAGGCGCGCGGCAAGACCGTCACCGCTTTGATCGTCGACGGCGTCGAGGGCGGCATGGGCGGGATGACGATGATCACGCTTTCCCGCGCTCCGCGCTCCGGCGAAGAGTTGACACCGTTCCACTCGATGAACGCGGGCGACAATGTTCTCCTCACCTTCTCGCCCGGAAACCTGCCCGGCTCCATCGAGGGCACTCTTTATAAGGTGGACGATCACCGCGTCACCGTGGCGCTCAATTCCGCCGGACCCGAGGAGGAGATCCGCGGCCACTGCCAGATCGACCTGCTCGGCAGCGACGCCACCTACCAGCGCATGCGCAAAGCGCTCGTCACGGTCTCGGAATCCAAGCGCTCTCGGCTGTCGACCTTGCGCGAGATCTTTTTGGGCGAGCAGGAACC
>JAYTIP010000091.1:0-20303 GCA_043731745.1 Elusimicrobiota bacterium
GCGCCGCGAACAGCTTCGGGCTCTCGATCATCAGCGCGCTGACTTTCTTGACCAGCCAGTGGCTCTCCCCTCTCAGCATCCGACGGCCTTCCAAAACGATGTCGGCCACGGGCACCTTGGCGTAGCAGGCCGTCGTGCAGGCGCCGCAGGTGAGGCAAGTAGAAAGGGATTCGAGCGCGGCTATCGGATCGTCGAGCTTGCCTTCGATCATCAGCCGAACGATCTGGTTGCGTCCGCGCGGCGACTTCGATTCCTCGCCGGTGGCCGCGTAGGTGGGGCAGGCCTGCTCGCAGTAGCCGCAACGGGAGCACTGGCTCACTGCGTCGTAGGTGGATCGCTCGCCGAGGTCGGTGAGCAGGCGTCCGAGCTGTTCGCTCATCTGATCAACCCCGGATTGAAGCGTCCGGCCCGATCGAACGCTTCGCGGACCTTTAAAGCCCGCGTACCGAACTCGGGCACGGCTGGTTCGGGCAGGGATTTTGGAAGCGCGACGGGCCGGGCGTGAAGCTTCATCGTCACCTCGAGGATCACGCCGTACAGGCCCCAAGACCCGAGCAGGAAGCGCGGAAGGTCGTAGCCCGCGACATTTTTGACGACCTTCCCCCCGAGTTCGACGACCTCGCCGTTGGACAGAAGGACGCGCATTCCTAAAATATCCTCGCGCAGGCCCGCCCAGGGGCGAGTCGCAAGCAGTCCGCCGACGGTGCCGCCGCAATCGGGAAGGCGCGCGAACACGCCTTGGCTTTCGAGCTCGCGATGCAAAGAATGCACCGACATCCCGGTCTCGACGGTGAGCGTGTAGTTGCGCTTGTCGAGATCGGCGAGGCGGCCGAGGCCGGTCGTGAGGAGCTCGACGGTGCCGGGCGGCGTCGGATCCTTCCAGCGGGTCGAGGCGCCGCGCACGCGAAACGAAGCGCCGGCGGGCGCCGAGCGAACCTTGTCGACGAGCAGGGCCGCGTATTCCGACAGCGCGCCCGCGGGCGGACGCACGAAGCCGGGGCCGGGTTTGGAACCGGGAATCGGAAACAGCTTGTCCGGATTGGCCAGGTGGTGAGGATCGAGCGCGTCCTTCACGCGATGAAAGAGGCGTAGGGTCTCCGGCGTGAACAGCCAGGCCATCGCGTCGCGCTTGTCGAGGCCGATGCCATGCTCGCCAGAGAGCGAGCCGCCGAGCTCGACGCAGGCCTGGAGAATCTCGTGGCCCGCGGCCTTCACGCGCGCGGTCTCGGCCAAGTCACGCTCGTCGTAGGCGATGTTGGGGTGGATGTTGCCGTCGCCCGCGTGGAAGAGTAAATAAGCCTTCACGCGGTGCTTGGCGGAAATCTCCTGGATGCGGCGCACGATATCGGGCAGGCGGTCGCGGGGGACGACGCCGTCCTCGACGAGCACATTAGGCGCCAGGCGCGCGAGAGCGGAGTAGGCGCCGCGGCGGCCTTCCCACAGGCGGTCGCGCTCGGCGGGATCGGTGGCGGTGCGCACGGAGTTGGCGGCGGACGCGTGGCAAAGCGCCGCCACCTCCACGGACTCGCGCTCGCAATCGGCGCGCGAGCCGTCGAGCTCGATGAGCAGGACCGCGGGGTCCTTCGGATACCCCAAAGAGCGTCCGACCTCGACCGACTCGACGGTCGGCCGGTCCATCGCCTCGAGACAGCGGGGCACGACGCCCGCGGCGATGATCGCCGAGACGCAGGAAACGGCCGCGTCGATCGACGGGAAGCCCGCGAGGATGGTGCGAGTGTCCTCGGGCAAGGGGGTCAGCTTCACCCACAGCTTGGTCAGCACGCCGAGCGTGCCCTCGGCGCCGATCATCAGGCTCAGCAGCTCGGGGCCGTCGTCTTCGAGAGAAAAGCGCGCGAGCTCACCGTCGGGCATCACGGCCTCGACGGCGAGGACATGGTTGGTCGTCACGCCGTACTTCAGGCACCGCGGCCCCCCCGCGTTCTCCGCCGCGTTGCCGCCGATCGTGGAGACGCGGAAGCTCGCGGGGTCAGGCGCGTAGAATAAGCCGACCTTCTCCGCTTCGCGCTGAAGCGCGAGATTAATAACGCCGGGCTCCACGCAGGCGACGCGCGCGGCGGCGTCGAGCGAAAGGATGCGGTTGAGGCGCGCGAGCGAAATCACGAGCCCGCCTTTGAGCGGCACGCAGCCGCCGGAGAGGTTCGTGCCCGCACCGCGCGCGACGAAGGGCACCTTTTCGCGCGCGCACCAAACCACCGCTTGGCGGACCTCCTCGGCGTTGCGGGCGACGAGGACGGCGTCGGGGCGGGCCCGGTCGAGGGCGCCGTCGTAGGAGTACACCGCGAGTTCCGCGGGTGAGTCGAGCAGCGAGCCGGGAGAAACCCGCTCCCGCAGTGCCGCGAGGTTCATCAGGACGGAGGGTTTGGAGGCGGCGGAACCTGGCTGATCGGGGCCTGGCGGGTCATCGTCGGAGCAGGAGGCGCGGGCTGCGCCGGTGCGGCCGAGGCCGGCGACGCAGGCTGGCCCTTGGGGACCGGCAGCTTGAAGAAGAAGAAGGAGCCGACGCCGAGCTCGGACTCGATGCCCATGTCGCCGCCGTGCATCTGCACGATCTCGCGTGAAATTTTGAGGCCCAGGCCGAAGCCGGCCTTGCGCATCGTCTGCGCCTCCTTCGTCTGGAAGAAGCGCTCCCACACGCGGGGCAGGTCTTCTTTCGAAATGCCGATGCCGGTGTCGCGCACGCCGACGATCACCCACTCGCCCTCGACCTTCACTTCGATGGTGACCTTGCCGCCTTCTTTCGTGTACTGAATGGCGTTGGTGCTGAGGTTCTGCACGACCTGGCCGATGCGGTTGGGATCGCCCTGTAGGGCCGGAAGCACGACGGGCAAGCTCGTGGTGAATGAGATCTGTTTCCGGCCCGCGACGACGTCGACGCGCGACTTGACCTCGTTGACGACGGAGGCGAGGTCCATCGCGCCGATCTCCACACGCAGCTTGCCCGACTCGATGGCCGCGAGGTCGACGAGGTCGGAGACGAGGAGGTTGAGGGTTTTCGCGGCGTTGTGGATGTGCGAGGCGCACTTGAGATCGTCGGGCTTGTCCTTGAGGCGCATGCCCAGGACTTCGCTGTAGCCGAGGATGGCGGTCAGGGGGTTCTTGACGTCGTGGGCCACGGTGGCGAAGAACTTGGTCTGGAAGCCGTTGACCTCGGCGAGCTTCTGCGCCGAGATTTGGACCTCCTTGAGCAGGCGGGCGTTCTCGAGCTTCAGGAAGCGGCGCTCGAGGGCGCGCTCGATGGACAGCATCAGGCGCGAGACATCGATGGGCTTTAAGATCGCGTCGTCGAGGCCGAGCTCGACGGCCCGGCTCACGCCTTTAAGCGCGTCCTGGGCCGGGAACTGGTCGATCATGAGCACGATGCGCAGCTCGGGATCCTTGTCGCGCATGGCGAGCGCCAGCTTCGCCCCGGCGAGCTTGGTCGCCTCGAGCGCGCTGCCGCCGATGGCCGCGAGATGGAAGGGCTTCTTCTGCATCAGCCGCAGGCCTTCCTCGCCATCGGTGGTCGTCGACACCTCGTAGCCCCGCGAGAGCAGGGACTCGGAAAGGCGAGCGAGGGTCGCGAGCTCGTTGTCGATGATCAGAATGCGTTCGATCTCGCGCGGAGCGGAGCGCACGGCCTCGAGGGCGCCGGTGAGGATCTCGGCGACGCGCACCCCGGCCTCACGCGGCAGGACGGCGGGCACGCCGCCTTTCACCGCGGCCGCGGCGCTCTTGAGAGGGTCGATGGTCGTGACCATGTAGGCGACGGAGTCCGGTATCGACTGGCGCAGCTTGCCGTCGAGCTGGACGGCGTCGGCCCACGACTGACCGAAGCGCACGACGGCGACCTTGCCGAGCATGGCCTGCGGCGCCTCGGTTTCCTCTGGTTTGCCCGCGAGCCGCTCCCAGAAGCCGACCTGAGTGGATTTCGGGGCCGCGGCCTTCTGCTCCTGAGCCAGGCGGTTCTGATCGGCGAGGAGCTCGATGAGACCGACCGGGTTCTCCATTTGGATGAACACGACGCCGGCCTGGCGCAGCGCGTTCTGCACGGCCTGCGTGATGTAGAGCGTGTGGTCGACGAGGAAAACGATGGGGACCTCGACGGCGCGGACCTGGTCGAGGAAGCCTTTCGGCGACGGCCACATCAGGCGCCGCAGCGGCGCGGGCTGGGCGGGCGAGATCTGCGTCAGCGGCTCGAGCACGAACAACGCGAAGCCGCCGCGATCCTTCTGGAGAGCGACGATCACGTCGCGGTCGGCGGGCGGAACGCGCACGGCGTCGAGCACGACGGCCGAGAAGGTCTCCGTCGCCAGGCGCATGCCGGCGGCCTTCGCGTCGGGACTGACTTGAAGCTCGAACTCGCGTCCCACCATCGAGGGCGTCATCTCGTTGACGAGCGCCGGATCGGCGCCGACGAGGAGAACGCGGCCTTTCGGGTTCAAGCGAGCACCTCGGGCGCAAGCTTGGCGGTGAAGTGCGCGAGGCGCGGCGCGGCCGACAGCAGGCGCAGAGGCCGGATCGACTTCGCGCGCTTGGCCACATCGGTCACGACTTCGATGAGGAAGTCGATGTGGCTCTGGGTGTACACGCGGCGCGGGATCGCCAGGCGTACGAGTTCCATGCGAGCCGGCTTGAATTCCCCGTTTTCGCGCCGGCCGAACATGAGCGAGCCGATTTCCACGGAACGAATGCCCGCCGTCAAATAGAGCTCGCAGGCCAACGCCTGAGCCGGATAGCCGGAGGGAGGGATGTGCGGAAGAAGACGGCGCGCGTCGAGGTAAACCGCATGGCCGCCCGGCGGCTCGACGATGGGCACACCCGCCTTGCGCAGGCCGTCGCCCAAGTATTCGATCGAGCGGATGCGATATTCGAGATAGTGCTCGTCGAGCACCTCGCGCAGGCCGACCGCCATGGCCTCAAGGTCGCGCCCCGCCAGGCCGCCGTAGGTGGTGAAGCCTTCGCCCAGGATCAAGGTCTCGCGCGCCTGCGCCGTCCACTTCTCGTCGTTCATCGCGAGGAAGCCGCCGATGTTGACGAACGCGTCCTTCTTGGCGCTCATCCAGCAGCCGTCAGCGTAGGAGAAAATCTCTCTGACGATCTCGCGCACCGGCCGCGTCGCGTAGCCGGCCTCGCGACGCTTGATGAACCAGGCGTTCTCCGCGAAGCGGGCGATGTCCAGAAAAAGGGGTACTTTGTAATGCTTCGCGATCTCGGCCGTTGCGCGCAAGTTCGCCATCGACACGGGCTGTCCGCCGAGCGAATTATTCGTGAGCGTCATCACGATCATCGAGACCTTGGCGGCGCCGAGCTCGCGCAGCTTTTCCTCCAACGCCCTAAGGTCAATGTCGCCCTTGAAGTCGCCGGGCGCGGCGAAGTCGAGCGCCTCGGGCACGGGGAGGTCGATCGCCTCGGCGCCGGAGGCCTCGACGTTGGCGCGCGTCGTGTCGAAGTGAGAGTTGGACAGCACCACCTTTCCGGGGCCGCCGACGACTGAAAACAGAACGCGCTCGGCGGCCCTTCCTTGATGAACGGGCATCACGAACCGCAGGCCGGTCAGGTCGCGCACCGTGCGCTCGAGCTCGTAGAAGCTGCGCGCGCCCGCGTAGGACTCGTCGCCGCGCATGATCGCCGCCCACTGCTCGGCCGACATCGCCGAAGTGCCGGAGTCGGTGAGCAGGTCTATTAAAACCTTGTCGGCCGCAAGGCCGAAAAGGTTGTAGTCGGCGTCGCGCAGGGCCTTATCGCGCTCGGCGCGCGTGGTGAAGCCCAGGGGCTCCACGCTCTTGATCTTAAACGGCTCGATGATCGTCTTCCAGCCCGCTTCCATCAATTGGTCTCCGAGCCGGGATGGTACTCGCAGTCCTTGCAGCGACAAAGCTTGCGCAGCATCTCGAAGGTGTAAATGCCCGTGCCGTGGCCGTCGGAAAAGGCGAAGCTCAGCGCGTAGTTGCCGACCACGTCCGCGCGCGACGCGCCGAGCGTCTCGGGCACGGTACCGGGATCGAGGAGAGATTCACCGGTCCACTCGTCCTTGCACATGGCGCACGGGCAGTGGCGGCGCAGCTCGGTGAAGGGCAGCTCGGTCTTGTGCCCGTCGTCCCAGACGATGCGCAGACGGGCGTCCTCGACCTTCTCGATGGAGCGTGGAGTGAAATTGAGCATGACAGGTACCTTCAGAATTTTATTATATCATCTCCGCACTATTAAAGGAGAGCCCATGTATCACCTCATCGCCGCCGCCGCCCTGGTCGTCCTCGCCCCCTCCGCCCAGGCGGCCGCCGTGCCCGGGGACTTCGACGTCGTGCGCGTCAACGGCGTCGCCATCCGCCAGTCCGAGGTGCTCGAGCGGCTGTGGAAGCGCTACGGCTCGCAGACTCTCGAGGAGATGGTCGACGAGCTCCTCCTGCGCCAGAACGCGGCGGCCAAGAAAATCACGGCCTCCGACGCGGAGGTCGACAAGCGCTTCGCCCGCCTGCAGGCCCAGTTCGGCAGCAAGGAGCTGCTCATCAGCCAGCTCGAGCAGGCCGGCACGACGGTGGCCAAGGTGAAGGAAGATCTCGCGGATGAAATCGTGCGCGAGCGGCTGGTCGTCGAGGCTAAGGGGATCAAGATTTCCGACGACGAGCTCAAGAAGGCCTTCGACGAGAATAAGGACAAGCTCGGCAAGCCCGAGGCCGTTCATCTGCGCCACATCCTCGCCAAGAACGAGGCGGACGCGGCCGACATCGTCGCCAAGATCAAGGCCGGCGCCGATTTCCAGACCTTGGCGCGCGAGAAGTCCCTGGCGGCGAGCGGCAAGGCGGCCGGCGGCGACTACGGCTTCGTCTCCCGCGGCATGCTCCCCCCTGAGATCGACGAGGTCGCCTTCGGCCTGAAGGCCGGCGAGCTCAAGGTCGTCGCGGGCCCGCGCGGCCAGCACATTCTCCAAGCCGTCGAGAAGCGCCCGGCGGCCCCGGCGGCGTTCACCGAGGTCAAGGACGACCTGCGCGAAATGCTCCTTGCCGAGAAGATCAAGGGCGCCTCCGTCGCCTATCTGCAGGAACTTCGCCGCAAGGCCGACATCAAGACGCCCGGCGCGGCCGGCGCCGCCGCCGCCAAAAAGAAATAGCGCCGATCTGGGCCATCGGGCCCTAAGCTCGGCGGGCCCTCTGCCTTCGGACGATTGGGCCCTATGCTCCTGAGGCTATAGAGGATCGCGGGCTATACTCAGTCCGATGCGTCGAATGTGGCGGCTCTCGCTCGCTCTCCTCTTCGCCGGCCCCGGGCCCGTATTCGCCCAGGTCGTGGCGCCTTCCCAAGTCCGTGTCGCCGTTCCCGTGGCACCCGTCACGGGCTCGCTCGGGGCCGCGGGCGCGCTCGCGCCGACGCTGACGACTTTGTCGCCGTCGCTTCTGGCGCCCTCGCTGTCCGCGACTTCGCTCACACCCGTTCCGTCGGCCTTGACGCCAGCGCTCGCCGCCCCTTCCGCTGCGATACCGGCCCTGCCGGCTCCGGCGATCCCGCTCGCGTTGACGGTTTCTCCCGCCGCCGCGAAGGCGGAGAAGCCGGCCAAGGCCGGCGACTTGGAACCCGCCAAGACCGCGCTCGACGGGCTTAAGAGCGAATCCTCCGCTCCCCAGGCCGAGTCCGACGATCTTGAGGGCGGACGCACGCGCTCCGGCCGCTTCTTCGACGGCATCCGCGACTTCGTCTCGCCCGCGCTCGCCGCGTTCACCGAGGGCGCGTTCCATCCGCTCGCGAAGGTCAAGACGCCCCCGCCCGCCCAGACCGGCGACGACGGCGGCGGCCCGACGACCCATCGCGATATCCCGTTCAACGGCGAGAACTTCCCCTCCGTCGCGTTCCGGCCGAACGAGCCGGTCGAGTCTCACATCGTAAGAGCCATCGAAAGCTCCAAAGAGTCGATTCAGATCGCTTTGTATGAGTTCACATCGCGAGGCATCCTCAAGGCCCTGCTCGCGGCCAAGGCACGCGGCGTCAAGATCGAGATCATTCTCTGCGACACCGCCGTCAATCCTCGCAACGAGCCCGACGCCGACTACAAGCGCTACCGCAGCGAACAGGTCTGGGCGCTGATCCGCAACCAGATGGATGTGACGGTCATCGGCCGCCCGACCAAGTACGGCATCAATCACCACAAGTTCGCCGTCTTCGACGGTAAGATGGCCGAGTTCGGCTCCTACAACTGGACCTACACCTCCGAGAAGAACCACTACGAGAACGTCCTCTTCTCCACCGACGCCGACCGCGTGAAGGCGTATCAGGAAGTCTGGAAGTACATGCGCGCCCTCTCCGTTTCCGTCGCCGAGTCGGCGACGAAGGAGTGGCCGCTCGAGGTGGGCACCCCCCCGCAGGATACCGCCAAGGGTATCTCGTTCAACGGCGTCAAGCTTCCGCGCTGGGTGTTCAACCCGACCGAGCTTTTCGAAGACTCGATCGCCGCGGCGATCGACGCCTCCAAGTCCACCGTGGATGCCGGGCAGTTCGTGCTCGAGTCGCGCAAGATCGCCGACGCCCTCGAGCGAGCGCTTAAGCGCGGCGTGAAGGTCCGCATCGTCGGCGACAAGAGCCAGTCCGCCTACGACCATGTCCAGCTCTTCCTCGGCCACCTTCAGCGCCTTGGCGCCCAGGTCCGCATCCTCTCGGGTCCCAACGGCGAGGAAAGCGACTTCCCGCTCGCCGAGAAGATGCACAACAAGTACTTCGTCTTCGACGGCAAGCTCGTGGAGACCGGCTCCGGCAACGCGACCAAGAACGCCGGCATCAACAACTTCGAGAACGCGAACTTTCTCGACGACGCGACCGATGTCGCGGCGTTCGTGAAGACCTTCCAGCACATGTTCGACGTCGCCGAGACCGCCCCCGCCTACCCCGACGGGACCTTGCCGACCGACGATCAGATGCGCGAGACCGTCCTCGCCCCGCGCGGCCCGCCCGCGCCGCCCGATCCCGCCCACGCCCCCCTGCCGCCGGCCAAGCGCGTCGCCTTCAACGGCGTCGACTTTCCCGACAGCGCCGTCCGGCCCAACGAGCCCGTCGAGTCCGAGATCATCAAGGCCATCGATTCCGCCAAGAGCACCTTGCGCATCGCGATGTACGAGCTCAACATGCAGGGCTTCTGGGACGCGATCCAGCGCGCCAAGAAGCGCGGCGTGAAGATCGAGGTCGTGCTCGACCGCAGCCATGTCTACACCACGGGCTACGAAGACGACGGCATCACGCCGCGCAAGCCCAAGCAGATGGTCGTCGATCTCCTCAAGGACGGCGGCTTCAATGTCCTCCTCCTCAAGGGCCGCCTCGGCGGCATCATGCACAACAAGTTCATCGTCGTCGACGAAGGCCTCGTCGAGTTCGGCTCCTTCAACTTCACGCAGCAGTCCGAGGACGACCACTACGAGAACGTCTTCTTCTCCATCGACAAGAGGCGCATTTCGGGCTACACGAAGTACTTCGACTACATGCGGGGATTGGCCGAAGAGCCCGACATGGGGAAGCTCGACGAGGTCGTCAACCGCGCCGAGGCCCTACAGCCGGAGGCCGACGACGCCGAGCCCGAGATGGCGGGCCGCAAGAAACCGCTGCCCCCCAATCCCCCGCAGGAGACCGACACGCCCATCGTCCTTAACGGAGAGCACTTCCCTCTGCACATGTTCTCGCCCAACTCGGGCATCGAGCAGGCGCTCATCCGCGCGATCGAGGCCTCCAAAGCCACCGTCGAGATCGCGATGTTCAGCTTCTTCTCACAGCCCATCGCCGAGGCCCTTCTGCGCGCCAAGGACCGCGGCGTGAAGGTCCGCATCGTCATGGACAAGAGCCAGACGGGGACCTCGAAGCTCGACGACTGGTTCGCCTGGCACGGCTTCGAACTGCGCCTGATCAGCGGTCCGGACCGCTCGCGCGATCCGCGCTATCAGAAGATGCACAACAAGCTCGCGATCTTCGACGGCTTGATGCTCGAGAGCGGCTCCTTCAACTACTCGACGCGCGCGGAGACGCTGAGCTTCGAGAACGCGAACTTCTTCAACGAAGCGGATCTCATCGCGCGCTACGCCGTCTACTTCCAGCAGATGTTCGAGCGCGGCCTCGCGCCGAAGGCTCCCAAGCGCGAGCCCAAGTTCGCCGCTCCGTCGGCCGAAGCCGCTCCCGACGCCTAAGCGTTGCGCCGGTAAGGCCGATTCACCCGGATGTCCTGCCCTCGCGTGCGCGACGACTGGAGAATACGCGGCATCTCCTCGAGCCGAGTGCGATGCGCTTTCACGGCGGTTTTTTTCTTCTTCGGTCCCGATCTTTCCTGTTGCGCGCGAAACGACTCCGCTTTGGTCGCCATATCGACCTCCTTACGCCCTTTAAGCATAACCCCAGTACCGCTTGTGGAAGAGTAAAGTTCAGATGTAGGGGCGGCTATGGAACTTTTCCTGCCCCTCAATCGTATGAAAGGTATGGATACGGAACTCACCCCGGCCCTTGGGCTCGGCCGACTCGAGGCCTTAAGCGACCAGGATTTACTCGATCGCATGAAGCGCATCGCCGCCGCCGAGCGCGCCGTCGGCGTCTACGCGCTTTCCCACCTCGCCGAGATCCGCCGACGGAAGCTTTTCGAGGAGGCCGGCTATCCCACCATGTTTGCCTACTGTGTCGGTGAGTTGAAATACTCCGAAGCGACGGCATACCGGCGCTTACAATCCGTTGACGCCGTACGAAGGTTCCCCGAAGTCCTGTCGATGATCAAGGATGGCGCCGTGACAGTCTGCGCGCTGTCGGTCATCGCTAAGTATTTGAACGGAGATAACAGCGAGCGTCTATTGAGGCAAATCGCAGGAAAAAGTCTACGGGACGTCGAACGCTTGGCGATCGAATTCGCGCCCCGCCCGGATACGCAGGATGTGATTCGCGCGGTGCCGGCACCCGCACCCGTTCCTGCACCCTCGGAGGCACCCGCGCCAGTATCTGCAGCGCCCCAGCCCGCGCCGTCCGAATCTGTGCCCGTCATTGCAACGACGCCGAGCCAGGCGCCGCAGAGAGATCGAATAATTCCCCGAAGCTCCGACCGCTCCTTGTTCAGCTTCACCGGCAGCGAGGAACTCCGGCGAGTCATCGCTCGCCTGCGTGAAATCTTGTGGCACAAATATCCGGAGGGTCGGCTCGAAGACATCATGCTTGAAGCGGGCAACTTATACCTCGCGATGAAAGACCCTCAAAGAAAACTTCCCAGCAAACCTCGGCCGCCGCGACAGGCGCACGCTCGCTTCAGCCCGCGTTGGGTCAAGTCAGCGGTTTACCGCCGCGACGGCGGACAATGCACATTCCTCAACGGCGAGGGACTGCGCTGCGAGTCTCGAAGAGCCCTTGAATACGACCATGTGAAACCCTGGTCTCAAGGCGGTCGCTCCGACGATCCGAAGAACATCCGGCTTCTTTGCAGGACGCACAATCAGCTCGCCGCTAGGAGGGCCGGATTGGCCTAAGTTATCCCCAGGACTTTCAGCGCTGAAAGTATTGGGGATAAGTCCGTAAGAATCGTACAATGAGGCATGGCGAACAATATCTATGTCGGCGGCTTCCCTTATAAGACGACCAAGGAGGAACTCGCCGCCTTGTTCGGCACCTGCGGCACGGTTCTGAGCGCCAAAGTCATATTAGACCGCGAGACGGGCCGGCCCAAGGGCTTCGGGTTCGTCGAGATGTCCACGGACGCCGAGGCCGTCGCCGCCGTCGCTAAGCTCAACGGCCACTTCATCGGCGACCGGAAGATATTCGCCGTCTTGGGCCGTGTGGAAAAGAACCGGGAAGGCTACACTCCCAAGCCGAGCTTCGCACCCAAGCCGGCGGCCAAACCCGGCTTCGTCGAGCGCCGCTCCGGCAAGGACCGCCGCGGCTCCGCCGTTCCCGGCTCCGAGCGCCGCGACGCGCCCGCGACGCCGCCGGCCCCGTCTTCCGCGACGCCCGCCCCCGCGGCCAAGTGGGAGAAAAAACCCTGGGTGAAGAAGCCCTTCGATCCCGAGAAGAAGGCGTGGGTCAAGAAACCTTTCGACGCGGAAAAGAAGCCGTTTGATCCCGAAAAGAAGGCGTGGGTCAAGAAGCCCTTCGACCCCGAGAAGAAGCCGTGGGTCAAGAAACCTTTCGACGCGGACAAGAAGCCGTTCGATCCCGAAAAGAAGGCGTGGGTCAAGAAGCCCTTCGACCCCGAGAAGAAGCCCTGGGTCAAGAAGCCTTTTGATCCCGAGAAAAAGCCGTGGGCCAAGAAGCCTTTCGACGGGGAGAAGAAGCCCTGGGTGAAGAAGCCTTTCGACAAGGACAAGAAGCCGTTCGTGAAGTCCGTGCCGCCGGTCCGCGGCAAGAAGTGGACGCCGCCGCAGGCCTGAGCGCGCTTTAGCGGTAGGGCCAAAGCCCGTCGTAGCAGTATTGGCCCGGCAGATCACGAGGCGTCCCGTGCACGGCACCCGTCCCGCGGATGATCGCGCGCTTGCGCGAGCGCACGTCGGCGACGAAGCGACGCCGCACATGGCGCAGCCGCAGCTCTAGAATCTTCTCCAGACGCTCGGTCGCGTCCGCCCCGGGCTTGGCGCGCGTGAACGCGTCGTAATCGGCGTAGTCTTCGGGATACAGCGAGCCGTTCTGCACGACGAGGTCGAAAAGCATCAAGTAGGCGCGAAGCTCGCGCACGCCCAGGCGCGCCTGCGCGGCGAGCGCGCGCTCGTGATCCTCCACCGCGGCCGCGATCTGAATCGAGACATACTCCGGGCTGCTCGCGAGAGCCGTCAGCTCCGATTTCCACGCCGGGTCGAACTTGCCTCCCGAGTAAAGATTGGCCACGGCCCAGTTCACGCTGGCCTTGTTGGCCGACGGCGCCGTCAGGATCGCAGCCTCGGACGGCGCGTCGAAGCGCGACATCGGCCCCGGCACGGCCTCGCCCGCCGCGTCCACCTGCCAGCGGGCGAGCATCGCGAGCAATGACCTGAGTCTCTCGGGACCGACGAGCGCGGTCAGCACATCGGGGCGCGCGTCGCGAAGCTTGATCAGCAGCGGCTGCAAAGAGCCCTGGCCGAGGCATTGATTGAGCAGGCCCATGCTGACGCCCTGTCCGTCGAAGTTGTCGCTGAGGTTGGCCCAGCCGTCGGCGCCTTCGAAGCTCCCGGAGATGTTGAGCGCGATCGTCAGCGCGGCACGGTCTTGAGCCGTCATCGCCGGCGGCCAGGTCACGCCGTTCATCGGCAGCACCGAGCACACGACCGGAGGAACGGGCGCCATGAAGCGTCTCACGGGGAGGACGGTCTCGAAAAACGAACCGTCAAACCCGGCCGGCGCCGCGGGTGACGCGAGGAAAATGAAAATTACGGCGGCGGCGAATCGGCGCATGACGGGAGCCTAGTATAATCAGCGCCCGATGAAAAATAGCGACTCCGTGTACGGCGAGCTCTTTCCCGCCGCCGTGAGGTCGAGAATGCGGAGATAAGCGGTCCGGGCCTCCGCCGAGGTCTTGCGACCGCGCAGGACCTCGTCGGCGAGGTTGAGCGTCAGCAAATTCGCCGCCTCGCGCGAGCCGCGGGCGGAAATCTCCCCGCGCCCCGTGTCGACGGTCAGCGCGGGACTGAAGGACACCAGCTCCGCCGCCTGCTCGCGCGTCGTCGGGTAGGCCACGGTCTCTTCGATCAGATCGAAGTCGCGGGGCGAGCGGTAGCGAAGCGGGTGGTTCCAGACGACGATCCGCTTGAACGCGCCCTTGTCGTTCCAAGTCAAGCGGTTGCGGGTGACGTCATCGGGCAGGCCGTATAAAGCCAAGAGTCGGCGGGCGGCGGCGGCCGAGGGCGGATTCCAGCCGTCCACGACGCCGTCGGCGACCTTATGCGGCAAAGACGAGCAGGCCGACAGCATCAGAATCGCGGCGAGAGCCGGCCGGTGAAAATTGGTCATGGCTGACTATACCGGGGCGGCCGCCGAGAGACCATGGACGGAGCGCAACAGTCTTGTATAATCGGGCCATGAAATATCTCCTTCTCGCCGGTCTTCTGCTCTCCGCCCCCGCGCGCGCGGCCGAGGACGCGACCAAGCTTTTCGCCGATTACTGGTCCACCCAGATGAGGCTGTCGCCACTGTCGGCCACTTTTTACGGAGAGAAGGGCTTCGACGACCAGCTCGACGATAACGGCCCGACGGGCCGGGCCGCGCGCAAGGCGGCCGACGAGGAGCTCATGCGCCGCGCGCAGGCGGTCGACCGCAAGGCCCTCAAGCCCGAGGAGCGCCTCTCCGTCGATGTTCTCAAGACGATGATTCAAGACGAGCTCGAAGGTCTGAATTTGCCTTTCTTCGAGATGGAGATCGACCACATGGACGGCGGCCAGTCCTGGATTCCCACCGTGATCCAGACCGCGCAGCCGATGAAGGACGCGGAGGACGCGGCGCGGTTCGAGAAGCGCCTTAAGGCGATGCCGTTGTATTTCCGCCGCCATCGCGAGAACGTCGCCGCGGGCCTCAAGACCGGCCGCGTGGCCGCGCGCGTGCCCACCGAGAAGCTCATCCGTCAGATCGACGAGATGCTCGCCGCCCCGCTCGACAAGTCGCCCTACGCGGACGCCTGCGACCGCCTGCCCGAAGCCCTGCGCGCCGACTGGAAGCCGCGCCTCTTAAAAGTCGTCAACGACGAGGTCTATCCGTCCTTGCGCGAGCTCTCCGCCTGGCTTAAGAGCGACTACCTGCCCAAGACCCGCACGGCCGACATCGGTTTGGGCGGCGTGCCCGGGGGCAAGGCCATGTACCGCCACGCGATCGAGTCGCACACGACGGTCTCGAAGTCCCCCGATCAGCTCCACAAGATCGGCCTCGAGGAGCTCACCGGCATTCACGCCGAGATGACGGCGATCGCGCGCCGCGCCGGCCACGCGGGCGATCTCGAGAGCTTCCTCGACTCGGTGCGCAAGGATCCCAAGAACTTCTTCACCACTCGCGAGGAAGTCCGCAAGGACGCCGAGCGCCTCGTGGCGAAGGCGACGGCCAAGCTTCCGGAGTGGTTCGGCACCTTGCCCAAGACCGCCTTGGTCGTGAAGCCCGTCGAGGAATTCCAGGAGAAGAACGAGGCCGCCGCCCGCTACTTCCAGCCCCCGACCGACCTCTCGCGCCCGGGCGTCTACTACATCAACACCTACAAGCCCGAGTCCCGCCCGCGCTTCTCCATGACCTCGCTCGCCGTGCACGAGGGCGTGCCCGGCCACCACCTGCAGATCGCGCTCGCGATGGAGAACAAAGAGCTCCCCCAGTTCCGCCGTAACGCGAGCTTCACCGCCTACGTCGAGGGCTGGGCTCTCTATACGGAACGACTCGGCGATGATATGGGGCTATACGAAGACGACTTGTCCCGCCTCGGCATGCTCTCCGACCAGGCCCTGCGCGCCGCGCGCCTCGTCGTCGACACGGGCATCCACGCCAAGGGCTGGTCGCGCGATAAAGCGATCGAGTTCATGAAGGCCAACACCCCGATGTCCCAGGAAGAGATCGAGGCCGAAGTCGACCGCTACACCGTCTGGCCCGGGCAGGCGCTCGCCTACAAGGTCGGCCAGCGCGAGCTTCTGTCCTTGAGAGAAGAGGTCAAGACTCGTATGGGCCGCCGCTTCGACATCAAGGCCTTCCACGACGCGGTCCTGCGTCACGGACCCTTGCCCATGCCCGTCTTGCGAAAGTCCGTCCTCGAGGCCTTTCCCTCTAAATAGCCTTTACCGAGAATTTGCCGTAATTGGGCCAAACGGCCCACCAACGGGCGCTCCGCGACGGGCATAATCAGGTCATGGAACGCCGCCTCGCCGCCCCCCTTCTCGCCGCACTTCTGATGTCGTCGGCCGCCCTCGTGCGCGCCCAAACGCCGGAAACCTTAAAGAGCGTCAGCGACGAGCTCGGTCTTAAGGCCAAGGCCTACGCCACCGGCACCGTGACGATGGACCCCGGCCTGACGGGCAAGCTGCTCTCCTTCGAAAAAGCCGTGAAAGACGCCTCCGCGTCCTTGCCCGCGGGCGACACCCGCCGAGAGATTTCCGCCTCCTTGCTCGTCCGCTCCCAGGCCGTGCGCGGCTGGGCCGCGAACGCGCCCAAACCCACGGAAATGAAGACGCCGATGACGACGACGGGCCTCGAGAAAGAGTGGAAAGCGATCGGCGCCGAACTGGCCTCGATGATTGAAGCCGCGAAGGCTCTTCAGGACGCCGGACACTCCGCCACGAAGCTCGCCGAAGTCGCCCGCAGATCCAAGGAAGCCGAGACGGTCGCGCTCGCTCAGGCGAAATCCGCGGCCGCCGGCGAGCTCGCCCGCCGCATCCTGTCCGGTCTCGCCGGGCCGACCGACGACGCAAGCGTACCCGCCGGCGCGCCTCGCGTCGTCGCGGCCCAATCCGAACTCAATGTTCTTCGCAAGGCGTCGGGTCAGCGGGCCATCGCCGTCGACGACGACTACGGCCGCGTCACCGCCGCCGCGGTTCTGCGCTTCCAGCGCGCGCACGCCAAGGAGTACGGCCTCAAGCCGACGGGCAAGCTCGACGCCCAAACCGAGAACGCGTTGCGCGCCGAAGCGTCCGACGCCCGCAAGCGCAGCCTCCAATTCACCTTGCCCGGCGATGAGAACCTCGGCGTCGAAACTTTACAACGCCGTCTCAACGCGGCCGGCGGCTACCGCTTCCTCGAACCCGACGGCATCTACGGCCCCCGCACGACGGACGGCGTGCGCGCCTTTCAGCGCGTGCACAAGCTCAAGCAAACCGGCGAGATGGACGCCGACACCTGGGACGCCTTGATCGCCGCCGAGCCGACTCCCGCGCGGGCCGGCCGCCCCGTCCGCGTCGCGGACACCCTCACCCCCCTAGGTCAGACCTGGCCGTCCAAACGCGTTCCCGCCGAACTTTCCTCGGCCGTGCGCACCGCCGCCGACAAGCACGGCCTCGACGAGAATTTCTTCGAGGCTCTCGTGTGGGCCGAAGGCGGCCGCCTCGGCGACCGCACAAGCAACATCGCTCGCGGTCCGGCCCAGATCACCCGTTCGGCCGCCGTCGCCGAATGCCGGGACCTCGGCTGGAACGCGGTGCGCGGCCAGGACGCGGCCAACCTCGAGTGCGGCGCGCGCATCCTCGATCGTCGCTCCCGCGAGTGGCTCGGCGCCCACCCCGATCCGTTGGTCGCGGCCTCCCTTTACAACACCAAGGAAAAGCACTGGAAGGGCATCGCGGCGAAGAACAAGGTTCCCCCGTTCAAGGAAACCGTCGCCTACGTCACTCGCATCTCGCGCATCTACTGCCAAATCACCGGCCGTCGCCTGCTCGATCCCGCCAAGCACCTCGACAATCGCCTGCTCGGCGTTTCCAAGCGCGCGGACCGCGAAATGGACGAAGAGCTCGCGCTCGAGCATCAAACGCCCCGCCCCGGCTGCTCGCCGTACTAAGCGGCCATTTGCGATAATAGTCGCATGACGCCTCTCATGGCCCTCGTCATCGACTGGGCCGTCACCGCTCTCTGGCCGCTGATCGGCGCCTACGGAATGCGATATTACTCCGGGTCGCTGTTCGCGACCGCGGGTCTCGTCGTCGGCCTGATCGCGATGAGCCCGTGGCTCGCGGTGAAGGGCCGCTGGAAGCTGGTACTGTCTGCGAGCATCGCTCGCTCGCTCGGCATGATGGGGCTGTGCAGCGGCCTGGCCACCGTCATCTACATCTCCGCCCTCGCCCACACGACCCCCGCCAACGCCGCGATCGTGGCCCAGGTCGAAGTCCTTTACTCCGCCGCGCTCACCGCTTGGCTGCTGGGCGAGCGCCCCTCGCTTAAGCTCTCGCTGGCCGCCTTGCTCGTCATGAGCGGGACCGCGCTCGTCATGCTCCACGACCTCTCCTCGCCGCGTTGGAAGGGCGATCTCATGATCCTCTGCACGCCGTGGCTGTACCAGGTCTCCCACATCTTCGCCAAGCGCCTGCCGAAAGATTTAGACGCGGTGACCTTGTCGGGCGGACGCGTCTTCTACGGCATCCTCACCATGGCTCCGGTCTGCGCCTGGACCCTCGCTCACGGCGGCCGCTGGTCGTGGTCCCACGAAGCGCTGGGCTTCCTCGTCCTGCAGGGCGTGCTCATGTCCTCGACGAACTTCGTCCTCTGGTACATGGCCATCCGCAACATGGAGCTCTCCAAGGCCACGACCTTCATGCTCTCTTACCCCGCTTTGACCTTGGTCTTCTCTTGGATGCTCGGCCGCGACGCCATCCAGGGCGTGCAGATCTTGGGTCTCGCGTGCTCGTTCTCCGGCGCGGTCTGGACGGCCAAGCTCACCCAGGACGCGCGCAAGCGCGTCGTCGACAGCGTTCCCGTCGCGGCGGTGTGATCCCATGAACAATAAAAAAGTCCCCTTCGAAAAAACCGTCTTCGTGTGCACGAACGCCCGCGAGGGCGGTCGCGTCGCCTGCGGCAACCCCGGCCGCGGCGGCCTCGAGCTGTGCGAAGCCCTCAAGCACGCGGTGAAGGAAAAAGGCCTCAAGGGCAAGGTGCGCGTGGCGCGCTCCGGCTGCCTCGACCTGTGCGAGCAGGGCCCCAACGCCTTCATCTATCCCGGCGACGAGTGGCTCTCCGGCGTGACCGCCGCCGATGTGCCCGACATCATCAAAAAGCTCGTCGAATAACCGCGGTCCTTTAACAACCTACCCGGTCGGTATCCTTCGTCCCGATCACGAGGAGGCCAATGCCGGAGCCCGACCGGGTCCTAAGCCTCAGCCGCCGCGCGGCGGCTCCTTTTATACTGTGTCCATGAATGCGTTGCGCCTCCTCCTGCTCGCCTGCGTCCTCGCCTCGACCGCTTCCGCCGAACTCGACGGCCTCTCACCCCAGCGCCGCGCCGAGGTCGAACGCCTCATGAGCGACCCCTTCGCCGTACGCGCCGAAGCTCTCGCCACATACCGCGCGATCGATTACCAGCTTAGCCGTATGGACGCCACCACGGCTCTACGGGACATGTGGCGCCAGATCGAGCAACTCGACGACGAGACGCAGTCGATCGGCGACGATCTGCTCCGGCAGATTTCCCTGAAGCAGGGCCAAAGACTCATCCCACCCGCCGTCGCCGACGACCTCAAGCGTTGCACGACGGACTCCGTCAACGGCCGCCGCGTGATCATCTACGGCTACGCTTGGCCACGAGCGGTCTCCCAATCCATCGACGACGCGGGCCTCGTCCTCCCCCCCGACCTCGCCGCGCGACTGCGTCTCAAGGTCGTCAAGGACGAGATCATCCCCCTGGGCTTTAGCGGCTGCGGCGAGGTCATGCGCGGCTACGGCATCTTCCCCCTGAAATTTCCCGCTCCTTAGTCTTCACGCAGACCGGGAAGAACGATTAAGACTCTGAAAAGTTGCCAGTACCTGCCAAAGTGGCAGGTAAAAAGCGATCCCGGCCTGGACGGCCACCGGCCCTCCTGATATACTCGCCGCGATGGCCTTACGAGCGGCATTCTTGCTGTTACTCACTGCTTCCAGCGCGTTCGCCCAGCCCCGGGGCCCCCGCCAGGGAGGCAACGGGCCCGGCGGGCGCCGCGGACCGCCACCCTCCGCCCTGAGCGCCTGCCAAGGACAAAGCGCGGGCGCCTCCTGTTCCTTCGACTCCCCGCGAGGCACCGAATCGGGCGCCTGCTACGACGTGGGCGGCGGCCAGATCGCCTGCATCCCCGCCGACGCGCCCCGTCCTCCGCGCCGGGCCGAGCCCGCTCCCGTCGCGTCGGCCCTGCCCGCCGTCTCGGCCGGCCCGGAAGCGGGCGCCGTTGCGATCTCCAACTCCGCCCTCGTGCCGCTCGAGGCCAAGCCGGCGCCCGTCCAGCCCCCCGCCTCCGCGCCGTTTCCGTGGACGGGGCTGCTGGCCGGCATCGGCGGAGCCGCGGGACTCTTCGCGCTGTGGAAGCAGTCCAATCAGCCGCCGACGGCCCCGGTCGCGCCCACCGCGCCCAAGCCGCGCGGAACGATCATCCCCGACCTACCCGATTCGGTTCCCACCAAGCTCCTCGCGCCCGCACCCGCCGAGCCGCCCCCGGCGTCGGTCACCGCGCCCATCGGCGAGCTCGCCAAGACCTTTAAGATCGTGCGCGAGATCGGCATGGGCGGGATGGGCGTCGTCTATGAGGCGATCGATCTCAAGCTCGACCGCCGCGTCGCGCTCAAGAAATTACGCGCCGAGATCGGCCAAAGCGCCAGCGGGCGCGAACGGTTCCTCACCGAGGCGAAGACCGTCGCCAAGCTCCAGCACCAGAACATCGTCACGATCCACGGCATCATCGAAGACCAGAAAGACGTCTACCTCGTCTTCG
>JAYTIP010000092.1:0-3974 GCA_043731745.1 Elusimicrobiota bacterium
CAATCCCGGCCGTCCGCGGAGGGCATGCCTCTCCCGCCGGGCCGTCTCAAGCGGGCGTGCGAAGCGCTCTACTTATTACAGTTGAGGCGGCGGTCCTTCGGCGCTTCGGGGACCTGGACTCGCAGGTGCACCGCGGCGGACAAGGCCGCGCCCACGCCCGCGGTGCCAAGCCAGCGCCAGGCCCCGCCGGTCGCGTTGAAGGCCGTCCACCACGCCGCCCCTCGCTGCAGGAACGCCGCCACGACGGGTTGATCGTCAGGGGCCGACCAGATCAGCGCGGAGAAGAACAGCAGCAAGGCGGCCGCCGGGCTCAGCGCGCGGGCGAGTTGCGCCTCCGAGCGATCCTGGCCCCATTGACCGAGATAGGTGGCGCCGAACAGCGCGCAAACGCCCACGCCCGCGGCGATGGCGCCTTCGAGCACCGGAGCGACCGGACCCGCGCCGAACACATGCCGCGCCCAGCACAACGCCGCCCCGAGGCAACCGGCGGCTCCGGCGGCCTTGGGCCACGCGCCCCGGCGCTCGCCGAAGCTCAACGCGGCGGGCATCAGGGACAGGAACAGAGCCCCGGCGGGCCAGTCCGCGGGTCCGGCGCGGCGCCATTGCCAGCCGAAGGCGAGGAAGCCGAACACCGCGAGGATGCCGACGAAGGTGCTCTTCGAGCCCAGAACGGGCGGAGGCGCCGGCGCGGGGGGGGGAGGCGGCGCGACGGGAACGCGCACGGGCACGCGCGCGGTGAGAGGATCACCGGGCACGACGGGCGTCGCGGCGGCCGGAGCCGCGGCGACGGGAGCGGGGGCCGGCGTCTTTTCGGCGCGCGGCACGGGCGGCAGGATCTTGAAGGGAGAGCCGCTCGTGTCGGTGTCGAGCAACATGCCCACCGACAGCATCTCCTTGAGCAGAGCGTACGCGTCGGCGGGCCGGTCCTCGACCTTCTTGGCCATGAGCCGGCGCAGAAGCGAGGCGGCGCGCTCGGTCACCGCAGGGCGCAGGTTGCGAATTTCAGGCGGGGGCTCGTCGCGATGGCGCACCAAGGCGTCCATCGCGGAACCCGGATAGGGCGGCTCGCCCGTCAGCGCGTAGTACCAAGTCGTGCCCAGGGCGTAGAGATCGGAGCGCGGATCCGGCGGTCCGCCGAAGGCCTGCTCGGGCGCCATGAAGTGAAATGAGCCCGCGATGGCCTCGCCCGCGGCCGCGGCGACGCCGGCGGGGCGCGCGATCCCGAAGTCCGTGAGCTTGACGGCGCCGCGCATGTCGACGAGGATGTTGCCCGGCTTGATGTCGCGGTGCACGAGCCCCGCCTTGTGCGCGGCGCCGAGCGCCGTGGCCGTTTCTCGAATGATCTCGAGAGCCTCGGGCGGGGGAAGGGGGCCGAGGCGTTTGACCCGGGCCTCGAGCGACTCGCCGTCGACCCACTGCATCACGATGAAGGGGATGCCGCGCTCCTCTCCGACCTCATAGATCGCGACGATGCGCGGGTCCTCGAGCCTGGCCGCGGCGCGCGCCTCGGCCAGGATTTGCTCGCGCACCGCTTCGCCCGTCGTGCCCACGCCGGCTCCGGCGTCCACGAGCTTCACCGCCACGTCGCGGTCCAAGGCTAGGTGGTGCGCTTTATAGACACGGCCCATGCCGCCGCGCCCGATGAGGGCGTCCAGGCGGCAGGGGCCAAGCGTCGTTCCCACGAGGGGGTCGGCTTGAGGCATCGCGAATCGAAGCATAACAGGCCCAGACTCGGCCCGCAAGGTGCTAAAATAGCCCCGTGATTTGGCGCAGACCGGCGGCGGCGTGGTACGCGATCCTCCTGGCCGGCGCGTTCGTTTCCGTGCACCTCGGCCTGGTGGCCGAACGGCGCATGATCATCCAGCCAGTCTACGGTGACGCTCTCTACGGACAGGCGAGCGGCGACGACGACCTGCCGACCGGCGGAGAGGCCTCGGGCGGCGGAAGCTCCGGCGGCGGCCCCAAGACCTATCAGCGCATCCAGAAGTCGGCCGGCTACCGCGCCGCGACCTACGGCTTCCAGAACTTCAACAAGGACAAGCTCGAGATCTCGTATCAGATTCCCGAGAAAGAGTTCCGGGCCTACAATGAATCCTTCGGATACTCGAAGGAAGGCCTCGAAGAAGTACACGCCTGGCACACGAACGCCCGCAACAGCGCCTTCAAGCTCGCCGTCAAGCAGGGCAAGAGCCAGGCCCAGCTCGACGCCGCCGTCGCGGCCATCGACAAGGAGCACGACGCCAAGGTCAAGGAGTACCTCGCGTCCCACGGCTTTCGCATGATGAAGGGCAATGTCGTGACGGTCGACATGCCCGGTCTCGTCCACAAGAACGCCACTTTGATCAAGCCGCTCTCGCTGTCCTTCGAGAAAGTGGCCAACCAGCACAAGTACCGCTCCGGCGACATCATCGGCTCCGTTCTGTCGTTCGTGCAGACCGCGATGTATTACAAGCAACCCGATCCGATTTACAAAGGCAAACACACCGGCGGCCTGTTGCCCCCGATCACCTCGGTCGTCGTCGGCTGGGGGGACTGCGACACCAAGACCGGGGTGCTCGCCTCCATTTTGTCCAACTGGGGACAGATGAAGATGGTCGGCGTCTCTGTCCCCGAGCACTACCTCATGGGCGTGTTGCTCATTCCCGACAAGGGCGACATCTTCCTCGAATATCAAGGACTGCAGTACGTCCTCGTCGAGCCCGCCGGCCCCGCCTGGCTGCCGCCCGGCCAGGTCGGAGAAGAAACCACGACCTTGCTCAACGGCCGTGAAGGCTACAAGATCGAGCCGTTCAACTAGAAGCAGGAGAACCTATGATCGCCACGCGCGTCGTCGTCAGCTTGATGCACTTCTTCCTCATGGTGCTGATGTCGGGCTTCGTCATCTACTGGACCTACCGCACCTTCATCAAGGCCAACCCCGACTTCGACATGGAGAAGAAGATCAAGGAAGGCAACATCGCGGTCGGCCTTCTCGTCGGCACGATCCTCTTCTGCGCCTCGCAGATTCTGATGGCGGGGACGGACTCCTCGATCCAGATGATCCGCATGCACATGCTGGCTCCTACCGAGGAGAACGCGAGCATACTCGAGCTACTCGCGCGCATGGCCGGCCACCTCGCCGCCTCGATGGCGCTCGCCGTGTTCTCGATCTCGGTGACCTTGCGCCTCTTCGGTCGCCTGACCAAGCACATGGAGGAGGGCAAGGAGCTCGAGAAGGGGAACATCGCGGTCGGAATCCTGCTGTCCTCGGTGGTGCTCGTCTCCTCGCTCTACATCAAGGACGGCGTCAGCGCGATCATGAAGGCCCTCACGCCGCAACCGTCGATGGGCCGGATTCAGGTTCTCAAGTAGTACAATAATGACATGGGATCGTCGAAAAAAGGACTGAAGGACGCGTTCGCCGAGCTGAAGGGACCGATGACGCGCGAGGAAGCGCGCATCGAGTCGTCCCGTTGCCTTTACTGCTACGACGCCCCCTGCGTGACGGCCTGCCCCACGCACATCGACGTGCCCCGCTTCATCCGCCAAATCGCAGCCGCTGATCCGCTCGGCTCCGGCGAAACCATCCTTGAGGCCAACGCGCTCGGTCACTCCTGCGCGCGCGTGTGCCCCGTCGAGGTGCTCTGCGAGGGCGCCTGCGTCTACCACGACTGGCAGGAAAAGCCCATTCAAATAGCGCGACTGCAACGCCACGCGACGGACGCGGTGTACGCCACTGGAGAACCGCCCTTCTCTCCGGGCAAGGACAACGGCAAGCGCGTCGCGATCATCGGCGCGGGCCCGGCCGGCGCCTCCTGCGCGGCCTACCTGCGCCGCCTCGGCTTCAACGTCACGATCTTCGAGAAGCGCAAGCTCCCCGGCGGATTGAACACGTTCGGCGTCGCCGAGTACAAGATGGACGGGAAAACTTCCCTGGAAGAGCTGCGCCTGCTCTTCCGGCTCGGCTGCGACGTGGTCACGGGCAAGGAGATCGG
>JAYTIP010000093.1:0-11545 GCA_043731745.1 Elusimicrobiota bacterium
AAGAGTACGACGTGGACCTCGTCATGGTCGCCGGCAAGCCCGTGTTCGTCTCGGTGACCGATAACAAGCCGACGCGAGAGCCGTCATTTCTGGCCACGGGCTCGCGCCTGCCGAGCACCTTGTCCGCCAAGCAGCAAAAGGAGTCGGCCGAGCAGGCCATCGCCTCCGCTCAGGCCCTGGGCCTGACCGACGGCGTCATCCACATGGAGGGCAAGTACACCTCCGAGGGCGCGCGCCTTATCGAGGCCAACGCCCGCATGGGCGGCACCTACGTGATGGATTGGATCAAGAGCGTTTGGGGCGTGGATCTAGCCGAGGAAGGGCTCATGGCGGCCGCGCACATCCCCGGCCACCCGTACATGCCCGTGCGGCCGATCGTGCACCTCGACGGGGACTTCATCAACTCCGACAAGGCGGGCGTGATCAAGGTGCTCGAGCTGCCCGAAGAGGCCCGCAAGCTGCCCGGCTTCATCCGCTTCCGTATGGTCAAGAAGCCCGGCGACCGCATCACGACCGACGAGGGCGGCGGCTTCGCGCGCGTCGCCATGATCGAGGTCGGCGGCAAGGACGCAGCCGAGGCCAAGCGCAACCTCGACGCGATCAAGGCCAAGATTCGCTTCGTCGTCGAATAGCTCCGCGGCCCCGCGCAATAATTCGCGCGTCGTGAGCCTTGTCCCCCGTCATTTCTCCTCGTGAAATCACGCGTCGTGAGCGGTCATGAGGCCGTCCCGTCATCTTGGAATCTTCTCGCGACGACCCGCGGTAGCATGTCTATGTCGGGCACGGCCCGGCGCAGACGTGGAATGGAGGTCGCAAAATGAAAATCATCGCCGTGTTGTTCGTGGCGCCCATGTTGGCGCAGGCCGCTCCGTCCGTAGTCCCGGACTTGTCTCGGCAGGTCGGCGTCGTTTCCGCGGCCGTCGCCGGTGGAAAGATGGATTTGGCGGCCCAGGGGTTGGACGGGCTTTTCTCCGGCACCCTACCGAAGTCGGCATCGAATGCGGCGGTCTATACGGGTGGAGGGACGCAGTTCTCCGCCGGGGGTTACGGCTTGAAACGCGCGGGCGGACCGCGCGAAGGGCGCCGCGGCTTCGCGGTTCCCGCGGTGGACTCGTCGGAGAATGCCGCCCACCTGGTCAAGATCGGTGATACGGACGCGAATCCGATCCGTCATGACAACGCCCAGCGAGAAGCGGGGACTTGGGGAAGCACGGGGGCCGCGGGCGGAGCGGCGACCGGCGGAGTGGTCGGGGCCGTCGCGGGCGGGGTCGTCGGGGCGGTCGCCGGTGCCATCAGCGGACACGCGAGCGACATCAAGGAAAAGATGGATCGCGACGAAAAGTCGTATCAAGACGGTAAGGCCGCCGCCGACCGCGACCACCAGCGCAACAAGTAAGGAGAACGACATGAACAAAGAAAAGTCTTGGGTCGTCGCCGGGGTCGTGATCGGGGCGCTCGTCGCCGTCGTCGTCAAACTGACCGCGCCGCTGCCGGCCTCGGCGAGCCTCGTGCTGGGCCCCGTGCTTCTGGTGTCGGGAGCCGTTGCCGGCAAATTGATCGGACGAAGCCGCGCGTAAAGTCTTGTCCCGGGCAGGCCGCTCCGAAAGGAGCGGCCTGCCTCGAGGATGCCATGAACCGAAATAAACGAATAATTGGGACTTTCGAATCGGATAGAATCATGTCATGTCCGAATCCTCACGGGTCGAACTCCTCTGGACGAAGGAAGAACTCGAGCCTCATTTCGGCGCGTTGGGCGGAAAGAAGGCATGGCACCGCCTCGAAGAGCGCATCTCCAAGCTCAACTCCGACGGCAAGCGCTTCGGGGTGCGCATCGTCGCCTCGCACGACGACGGGACCCTCACGGTGAGCGCCAAGCAGGCGCAGAACCTCGAGGCGTTTCGGGAGAAACTCGATGCCGCTCCCGGTCGCGTACAGCGCTCCTTCGGCAAACTGATCGGCGCGGGAACGGGCGGAGGCGGGCCGCAGGCGATGGGGCAGTGCCTGGACCGTCAGCGAGAGGCGGTCGCGCGGCGCGCCAACGAGCCACTCAAGCTCTTCTCCGATCTGGCCCCGCTTCCGGGCGGCGTCTTCATCGATCCGCCATTCCGCTGGGGCGAGGCTCCTGGCAAGGGCGGCGCATTGCAGGCCGTGCTCGCCGAGGCCGCCTCGCCGTCCGGCGGCTCCATGATGGTCATCGGGCCGTCGGGTATCGGCAAGAGCACTTTGGCGGGCGAGACCTTCCGTCGCCTCCAGGCCGCTCCGAACGCAGGTTGGTCGCACCCGTTATTCGTGCCCGCCGCGGACGTCCAATTCGGGCCGGCGGGGGGGGTGGAGTGGGAAAAGCTTCCGGGCGTCCCGGCGGGGTTGGGGGCGCGCCTTGAGACTCTGTTCCGCGAGGGCCGTCTGCTCCTGATCCTCGACGGCCTCGATGAAAACTTGAAGCTCTTGGATCTTTCGATCCCGGCGGCCTGGTCGTTCTGGGGCATGGCGTCCCGAAACCGCTGTATTTTGACCTGCCGCGACCGTTTCTACAGCGCCCGATTCGCGTTTTCGCCCGTCGAACGCATCTTCGGCGGCGGCCTGAAGATCATGAGTCTTCCTCCTTGGGGAGCCGCCGAGGCGAAAGCGCTGTTCAGCGGCATCGCGGCGCGCGGTCAGGACGCACCGAAGGCCCGCGCGCTCGTCGAAGGCTTGAGCCACCTCAGCCGCCTGCCTCCCGAGTTCCTGCGCGACAAGATGGCTTCGTTCCAAATCACCGGCCTGAGCGCCTGGAACTTCGCCGTGTACTTCGCCCTGCATAATAAGGGCAAGTTCCCGCGCAACGAGTACGAAATCCTCGAGTACTTCGTCGAACAGACTTTGCGGTGGGAAAAGGGGAAGTCGCGCGACGGAGAGCCGTTGCCCGTCGAGATGTTGAGCGGACTGCTCGTGCGTCTGGGGCGAAGCGCGGATGGGGAGCGCAACGGCCGCAAGAGCTGGCGCATCACCCCGGACGCGATCATCGAGGTCGTCGGACGCTACTATCCCTTCCTCCTCGAGCGCAAAGTCGAGCTGTTCTCGGCGCTTCGTCAGATCTCGTTCCTCGAGTATGAAGCGGCGACGGGCGCGTTCCATCTGGACTACCGCCTCGGCTGCTATTTCGCGGCCAAGAACATCGTCACGATGGGTCTACAGTCCGACGCCGAGCGGTTACGGGAAGAATGTCAACACACGCTGAGCTTCCAGACTTTCACTTTCCTTTTGCAGGCGTTCGACGGCTTGGACGACGAAGCGCGAGACAGGTTTTACGAGACCGGCCGCCGCATGTTCGAGGACGCGTCCCGGTTGCACCGCAACGAAGGCGGACAAAAGCATGTTCAGTGCATGTATGAGATATTGGAGCCGTTGGGGAACCTTCGTCGGCCGAAAGCCGACGAGTTCCTTCTCTGGCTTTCGGAGCATCCGAAGGATTATCCCGAGCTGGCCAATCTGGCCTGCGCCCGAGCCGTCGCTTACGGCGGACATCATGCCGCCGTCGACGCGTACATCCGGCGTCTTAAGAAGGACGCCGACGCCCGGCAAATCAACCGCCGGTATTATCTCGAGTGGCTCGGCGAGACCGCCCGGTATCCCATCAAATCGGGCCACGGGGATCAAAAGCGGGCCAACCTCGAGAGCTGGGAGCGAAAGTCACGCTGGTTCGCCGAAAAGCTGAAGTCCGACGATTATAAGGCCCTGCGCCATATTCAGCTCTATACCTTCGCCGACCTGCTGCGCACTCTTGGAGCGGCGAGCCTGGAGCGCGGCGTATTGCGTGGAGTGGCCGAGAGCCTGCGCAAGGAGTCCTCGGACTGGAGCGCGGACGCGCGCGCGGATCTCGCGGATTTCACCAAGCTCGCCGCGCGCCTCGATCCGGCCTAGCGTTCGCCGGCGGGCGATGCCATCGGGACGCGGACCACGTCGATGCCCACCGGCGTGCGCGGGGGATTGGGGTCGTCGCCTGGGAAATGCCGCGCGACGGTGACCTGCGCCGCCGGGATGATCTCAGGCGTGTAGAACAGCCCTCCCAGGAGGTCCTGTGCCTCCTTGGGCTTCACTTCGGACTCGCGTGAGGCGAGATAGCGCTCGACGACCGGGCTGTCGCGTTTGATGCCGAAAAAGAAATACCCCGCGCTTTGACCCTGCTTGTTTTTGTTAGAGGCGATCTTCGCCGTGTCCAGGACCTTCATGAGGACGACCTCGTCCGACGGGTACGGCGTCACGAGGAGCCCCGCTTTGTTGGCCATCAGACCGATGTTGTAGTCGAAGCCGTAAAAATTGGTGTCCTCGCCCAGACTGAAGACCGGCAGCCCCAGTTCCCGCGCCAGCTTCAGGCCTGCGGCGAAGGTTCGGATCGAGGGGCTCGCGTCCTTCAACTCGGGGCTGTAGGCCGCGAAGTTACCGACGAGCATGCCCTTCTCGCGCCAGGCTCGCATGAGTACGCCGCCGATCATGCGCGTGGGGTCTTTGGGGTCGTAGTAAAAGGCGCCCCAGCGCTCGCCGAGCAGGCCGTCGGCCTTGAGCTTGCTGACGAAGTCGCGGCCGACGTTGCGCTTGCCGCCCGGCTTGTTGACCACCTCGGATTCGTAGATCGGATACCATTGCTCGAATTTCTCCTGCGTCAGAGGCTCGACGACCATCGGAATGTTCTCGCTGGCCTTGAGCATCTGGTGAAAGCTCTTGATGTTGCGCGTGTGCGGCTGCATCGCGTCGTGCTCCTCGAGGGTATGGGCCGTCGTCACCCAGCGCACATACTCGGACTTGAGGTGATAGCCGTCCTCTTCCTGAAACTTCCCGATTTCAGCGCGGGAGGGTGCCTTGATCACGACCATCTCGACGCCGAGCTCACGCAGGGCTTTGTCGTAAGACGGTTTATAGTCGCCGGAGGCGAAGTTGACGCGCTTAAGACCCCGGGGGCTGGTCACCGCGTTCTTGTGCACGTAGTCCTCAAGGTCCGCTCGCGTCATCGCCGGACGCTCGCCGGCGCGGCCGAGAGTGACCAGCGGCTTTTTGGCGGGCCCGCCGGGATCGGCGACGGGCAAGGTTTCGGAGGCGTGACGCGAGGAGTTTTCGAAGATCTTATTCAATCGTCCGGAAAGATCCTGTCCGGAGGCGGGGTTGGTCAGGTCCATCGTGCGGCGTAGCCCCTCGATCTGGGCTTTCAACTCGGGATGCGCATCCGCATTGGTCTGAAATCGGGCGGAGGCTTTGAGGAGCAGGTCCACGCCATGATCGCCCAGCGCCGCGCGCAACTCCGGCTGGCTGGCCACCAACGCCTGGGGCTGGGCCGCCAAGGCCGCGACCAGGCGCCCGGATTCGGCGCGCCACGGATCGATGGGGGACGCGGTCGCGGTCAGTAGCGGGGTCAGGCTCGGCGCGGCTTGGGCGCTGAGGGAGGTCGCGAATTGAATCTGCGACATCATGGATTCCCGGAACGCCGGGACCGTCTGCACCAGGCCGAGCGCCGGAGCGAGCGGAGCCTCGACGACGGCCGCCGCCGCGGGAGCGGCCAGCAGGGCGGCGAACGCGACGAGACTGATGAGGGAGGGGAGCCTCATGCGATGAGTGTAGACCCAAATAGGCCGTAATTCAAGGGCTGAATTCGTCCGATCGTGAGCCTTGAAACCGCCGTTTCTCATCGAAAAATCACGAGTCGTGAGCGGTCGTGAGGCACGCGATTCTTTCAGAATCAGCGGCGAATCCACCCCACCTATCATGTCTATGTCGGGCATGGCCCGGCGCAGACTCAAACCGATGGAGGTGTACGCCGATGAAAACCTTGATGTCGTTCGTCCTCGTGATGCCGATGATTCTTGCCGCCGCGCCGCTGCGCGCGCAATCCGGTGAAGCCCGGGCCCTGCCTCAGGCCGAAACCGATCGTCTTCGTCCCGGTCCGGAGCCGTACCCTCGTCCGTATCCGCGTTACTGCCCTGAGGGCACGCACCGGGTCTTCGACGAGTATTCCGGCCGCTACATCTGCGTCCCGAACGATGACTTCGAGCCACACCCGCTTCCTTGGTACGACGGCCGCATGAAGGAGTTGAGCGGGAAGCTCGGTGGAGACGACATGTCGGCCAAGGGCGTCGCCCTGGACGGGCTCTTCGACGCGGCTCAGGCCCGCAAGTCCGAAAAGGGTTCGGTCTCGGCCGGATCGTGGGGAGAAGGGCGGTCCGGACTCGCTCGGCCCATGATCAGGTCTAAATCCAGGAGCGGCGCGAGGATCATCCCCGTCGTGGAGCCGGAGCATCGCGACATGATGAAGGAGCCCGGCCAGGCGCTTCAGGACAAGATCATCGGGCAGGCGATCGACAAAGCCATCGAAAAGGTCGAAAAGGTCAACAAGGCCATCGACAGCGTCGGCAACGGACTCCGCTCCGACGGCGACTCTGCGCTTCAAAAAGGAACCGAGGCTCAGAAGAAAATCGAGCGCAAGTACGGCAAGTGATGTGACGCCGGAGAGACGCCGCCGGAATTTGAGTTTTACCGGCGGCGTCTCGACGGGCGATGGAGCTTAAAATGCTAAAAACCGTGACGCAGATGAGTCCCCTTGAGCGAAAGACGCCGGCGGCCGGCCTGCCTCAGGGCCTGGTGATCTTCGGTTGGTATTTGGCGATGAAGGCGCTGATCGTCGTGGTCAGCGTTCTAGTGATTCTCGGATATCCTCGACATGCCGCTCCCATCATCACGAAGGCTTGGTGGGAGATATTGGCCTCGGACGGGGTGCTGATCCTCCTGATGGCCGCTCTCATTCCAGTGGCGCTTCGGCGCGAAGGCTTAAGCGTCGCCGACCTGGGCTATAAATCCAAATGGACGCTTCGCGATCTAGCGTGGGGGGCCGGTGCGGGCGCGGTCCTCTGGTTCGTTCACGGCACGCTCCTGGGCTGGGCGTCGCGCGCCGCCGGCGCAGGCTGGATCAACCTCGGCGTGAAGTCCGAGGCCGCCGCATTCAATTTCGGCGGCCCCGTCGTGCAATTCGGGGCCTATTTCAGCGCGGTCGTGATGTCACCCGTCATCGAGGAAACCGTCTATCGGGCATGCCTCATCGTTTCGCTGCGCCGCCGCTGGGGAGGGGGAGCGCGGCGTGACGCCGCTTGCGTCCTGATCAGCGCCGCATTGTTCGCGCTCGGGCATTACTTGTCGCACCCGCTTTACACCGCGGTTTACGCCGTCACCGGCGCGGGACTCGCGCTCGTTTACATCAGGACGCGCTCCCTCAACGCCGCCATCGCGGCTCACGCCGTGATCAACGCGATCGTTTACTCGAGGGCGTTTCATTAACGCGTAGGTCTTCGCGTCCGGAAAGCCTAGGCCTTTTCCCGTCGAGATTTCAGGCCCTAAGGACCTTCGATGAGCGGTGAGGCGTTGGTAGACTCGGCTCATGAAACACCGAGACGCCGTCTCCCGCTGCGCCGCAGTTCTCTCCTCCATCTTTCTCGTCGTTAATTCCAGCGCGCAGATCCTCATCCGCCCTTCGCTGTCAGCGGGCGGCGTTCCGGCGTTGACCGTTCCGGCAACGCCCGCGCTCATCGGCCCGACGGGTCCGTCGGGGCTGATCCCCTCTCCGTTGTCGTTGTCGCCGTCTCTGGCCGTTCCTGCGATGACGCCCTCGCTCGCGATCTTCGCCGTTCCCGTCGCGCTCACGCCCATATCTGCGGCGCCCTCGACGCCCGTCGCGTTAAACGCCGCCAAGTCGTTAACCGGCACGCTGTCGGCGGCTGCGTCCGAAGGACGCAGCCAAGCTCCGGCCCTCAACGCCGCCTTCGACGGTCTGAAGTCGGCTCCCTCCGTGAGCGACGACATTCCCTCGATGTCCCCGTCCGATTCCTTCGTCCTCGAAGCGCAGCGCCGCTTCCGCGCGCTGCGTTCCTCCGAGGGCCGCGACGGCTCCCGTCCCGAAGGCGCGATCCCCAGCGACGACGACCTCCAAGGCCGCATGGATCGCCTTCCCTCCACCAACCCCGAGCGCATGAAGTTCATCGTCGACCTCTTCAAACTCGGCGGCGCCACCGACGCCGACATCAAGCTCCAAGACGCCGGCAAAGGCCGCAACAATGTGATCGTCACCATCAAGGGCAAAACCGACCGCGTCATCGTCGTCGGCGGCCACTACGACAAGGTCAGCGAGGGCCTGGGCAAGATCGACAACGGCACCGGCTCCACCATGGTCGCCAACCTCTACCAGGCTCTTCACGGCACCCAGCCCGACGCCACCATCGTCTTCATCGCCTTCGCGCGCGAAGAGGAAGGCCTGTACGGTTCCCAGGCGTACGTGAAGTCGCTCGACAAAGCCGCGCGCTCGAAGATCGACGCGATGATCAACCTCGACACGCTCGCCGTCGACGGCACCTTCTCCTGGAAAAATAATTCCACCCGCGCTCTGCTCGACCGCTTCGCGCAGGTTTCGCGCGACAGCGGCCACGCGCTCAAAGAGGACTACTTGAACGGCGGCGACGCCGACTCCTCGACCTTCCGCGACGCGGGCATTCCCGCGCTGACGGTGTACGGCGCGTCGCAGTCCGTGATCTTCGACATCATCCACTCCGAGAACGACAACATGTCGTCGTTCAACCTGCAGCACTACAAGAACGCGTACCTGCTCGTGCTCGAGGCGATCAAGTCGCTCGACCGGACTCCGCTCGGTCCCGTCGGACGGCGTGACATCTAGATGACGAACGCGGATTTCTGGGCCCAGGAAAAGTTGGGACCATTGCCCGCGCCGTTTAGGGTCCTTCGACCCGAAGGGAAAATTTTCGGTCGTGCTATTATGGCCGCAAGGACGCAGACTCGAACGGTGCACGGGGATATCGTGAAGAGAATGAACGCCAAGAAGATCGTGTCCATCTTTTGCTGTTCCGTACTCATGAGCGGCGCTTTGACGCCGGCTTTCGCGCAGACGATGCGCGTCGAGGTCGGCGGGTCCGGTCTTCATACCGGACCGGTCGGCGGAATTCTTTCCGCCGCTCCGACCGTGATCAGCCCCGCCCTTACCGGCGGGGTTTCCTCTATACAGGGAAGCCTGACGCCGACCTTGGCGGCGCCGAGCGCCCTCAACGCGACGATCGCGGCCCCGGCCGCGCTCGCGGCCTCCCTCACGCCGTCCCTCGCGGTTCCCGCGGCCCTGACCCCCGTTTCGGCCGCCGCCGCGAAGCCCGGCGCTCCCGTCCCCGTCGCCATCGAGGCCGCCAAGTCCTTGCACGGCGAGCTCTCCGCCGCGACCGCCCAGGGCAAGGACTCCGCTCCCGCCCTCAACGCCGCGTTCGACGGCCTTAAGTCCGCCCCCGCGGTCGAAGGCGACGAGACGCCCGAAGTTCCCGCGGCGCAGACCCCGCTGCGCGACGGCGCGAAGCTCGGCCGCCTGTACCCGCGCGTCGTGGTCATCCTCGACTCGCTCGACAAGCCCGCGACGAAGGAAGACAAGATCGTGAAGTACATCGAGACCTTGATCACCAACGGCGTGAAGGTCGTCTTCGTCACCGCCCGCCCCGAGAAGGGGGAGAACTCGGCCGAGTCCATGCTCGTCGGCCAGCTCAAGGTCCGCACCGGCAACCCGGTGCTCGTCGTCAGCTACAACGGCGCGCGCGTTTCCTCTCATAGCTCCCGCGCGGAAAATCCGAAGCCCCTGATCCCCGACATGCTCCCGTTCGCCGAGAAGACCGTCTCCCGCTTCCGTGAGATCGCGGACGCGGTCAACCTGAAGCTCGGTTATAAGGGAACGATCAACGAGTTCGGCCAGCCGAACCTCGAGGCGCCCTTCATCTGGGGCGGCGTTCTGCCCTCCGGCGTCGACGCGGCCAAGTGGTCCACCGCCTTCAACCGCTCGCTCAAGGCCGCCGGCTTCGCCTACAAGATCGAGCTGTCCAAGAACTCCGAAGGCAAGACGACCTACTTCACGCAGTCGACCGCGCTGAAGCTCAACGCCAACCGCGTGTTCAACGCGATCTACGCCTCGGCCCCCGAGCTCAACCCCGAGAACGGCGGCGCCGGCATCCTCAAGCCCCAGCAGGTCCTCGTCCTCGCCGACCCGGCGAAGGCGCCGAGCTTCCTGCAGGCCCTGCCCGGCAAGGGCTACTTCATCCACGGCGTCAGCGACACCGCGGGCCTCGAGCGCGCGATGGAAGCCGTGCTCGGCGGCAAGGCGCTCGACCAGGTCGCCGTCAATAAATACGAACTGCGCGACTACATCGAGTGGCTCGAGCGCCGTTCGCGCTACGGCTCCTCCTCCGCGCCGACCCAGGGTAAGGGCGGTCGCTCGGGCGTGATCGCGCCGCGCCGCACCGGCGACGCGTCCGGCTTCTCCAAGGTTCCTTTCTATCGTGGCATCATCGTCAAAGAAGTCATGTCGCGCCTCTACCACCTCATGAAAAACGGCGCGTACGAAGAGGCCACCCTTGACGCCGGCGTCGACCTGCTCGAGAAGCTCTGGAAGTACCCCGAGTCCAACGGCATCCACCTGCCCGAGGAGCTCAAGCTCGGCCGCCAGACCGCCGCGTTCAAGGCCCAGCAGAAAGGAGGCCTCGAGGGCTCCAAGCGCTGGCTCAAGAACTACTACCACCGCCACTTCCCCGACTTCCCGCGCGGCGTGAACCAGAAAGTCGCCGGCCGCCTGCTGCGCCTCGCTCGCGACGGAGACTCGGTGACCTTGCAGTACGAGTCTCCCTACACCGGCCGCAGCTACAAGGTCTTCGTCCGCCCCGACCGCACCGAGATGTGGGAAGACGAGAAGGGTTACATCCTCGTCGCGCATGTTTATCGTACGGGTAAAGAGCCCTACCAGAAGCAGTTCGACGAGTCGATCGAAGTTAACTTGTTGGGCCGTGCGCTCCTCGAGGGCGACGCCCAGAAGCGCGCCGACGGCCATTGGTATGTGAACGGAGAAAAAGATCCTCGCGTCCAGGTTGTTTTCCACTACATGACCCGCGACCTCCAGAGCATCGTGACGACCGATGAAATTGAAGCGCATACGCCCGAAGTGACCGCCTTGATCGAGAAGCGTGAAAACGACAAGGAATACCAGAAGTGGGTCGAAGCGAAGAAAGAGCAGGACGAGAAGGCGCGCATTAACTTGAAGCGCACCGTGACTCGTTCGAACAACCTGAAAGAGAAGGAGAAGAAGGCGAAGAACACGGGGGCGAAATGAAAAAGCTCTCTGTACTCATAGCGTTCTCAATTCTCTTCCAAACCGTCGCTCCGGCCATGGCGCAGACGGTAAGATTCAGCCCCATCACGTCCGTTGGGGCCGTCGGAACTGTGGGGGCAATCGGGTCAGTGCTCTCGGCTCCGGTTCCCGCTGCTCTCGCCACTCCGTCGCTCAGCGCTCCGTCCGCTCTTAATGCGCCGTCTTTGTCCGCCCAATCCGTTGCCGTTCCTCTTAATACCCTCGCCGTTCCCGTCGCCTTGACTCCCTCCGCCGTTCCCGCCGCGGCCAAAGCCGTCACGCCGGTGGCCGCGGCACTACCCCAAGCCTCCGTTCCCAACGCGCTGCGCTCCCTCACCTCCGCGCTGCGCCCCGCCCCGTCCGTCGAGTCCT
>JAYTIP010000094.1:0-12810 GCA_043731745.1 Elusimicrobiota bacterium
TACGACCGTCGTCGGCAAGTTCCCGTTCGCCGCGTCGGGGCGCGCGATGGCCGTGCGCGAGACCGACGGCTTCTGTAAAGTCGTCGCCGACAAGGCGACGCACAAGATTCTCGGCGCCGGTTTCGTCGGCACCAACGCCTCCGACCTCATCGGCGAGGCCTGCCTTGCGGTGTCGGTCGGCGTCACGCTCGAGCAGGTGGCCCAGACCATCCACCCGCATCCGACCTTGACCGAGACCTTCGCCGAGGCCTGCGAGGGCGCGCTCGGCCATCCGGTGCACATGCTTCAGATCAAGCGCGAAGCGCCCGTCTTCAACTGAGGCGATGCTCGTCCGCGATCTGGGCCTCAAGGACTACGAAGAGGTCTGGAACCTGCAGCGCAAGCTGGTCTTCGAGCGTGCCGAAGGGAAAATCCCGGATACGGTGCTGCTTTGCCAGCATAACGCGGTGTACACGACCGGCCGCTCCTCTAAGCAGGCGATACCCAAAGCCTTGCCCTACCCCGTCCACAAGATCGAACGCGGGGGGGACCTCACCTGGCACGGACCGGGACAGCTCGTCGGTTATCCGATCTTCGATTTACGCGGCCTCGGCCTCAAGCCGCGATCCTACTTGTCCGCCTTGGAAGCGGTGCTCATCGAGGCCATCGCGCCCTTCGGCGTGAGCGCGACGACGGTGAAGGGTTTCACCGGCCTATGGGTGGGCAAGAAAAAGCTCGCCTCGATCGGCGTCGCCGTGCGCTCCGGGATCGCCTATCACGGCTTCGCGCTGAACATGAACAACTCCTTGGCGCCCTTCCAGCTCATTCACCCCTGCAAGCTCGAGAGCGAGGTCATGACCTCGATGGCCAAGATCACGGGCTCGAGCGTCGACGAAGGCGCGCTCACCAAGGCCGTCGGGCAGGCGATGCTCCACTATTTCGGCCGCATGGCTCACAAAACTCCGGAGGCCTCATGATCAAACTCGCTGCGCTCGTCTTACTTCTCAATATCCCGGCCCGCGCCGCCTTCACCGTGCCCGGATTCGAGCTCGTGTACTCGTTTCCTACGGAAACGCTCCTGAGTGAACCAGATCTCAGGCAAGCTCAAGACGTTTGGCCTGAAATGTTCGACGCGGCCAAGAAAACGATCGACATCGAGCAGTTCTATGTGACTCCTTCCACGGGCGAGCCTCTGGAAGCGTCGCTCCAGGCCCTGGAGCGCGCGGCCAAGCGCGGGGTGAAGATCCGCGTCACGCTCGAGAAGAAGTTCGCCAAGAACTCCGCCGACGGCATGGCGCGCCTGGCCGCGATCCCCGGACTCGACCTGCGCGTGCTCGAGTGGTCGAAGGTCAACGGCGACGGGATCATCCACGCCAAGTTCTTCATCGTCGACGGCGTCGCCGCGTTCGTGGGCTCGCAGAACTTCGACTGGCGCTCGCTTAAGCACATCCACGAGACGGGTCTTAAGATCGTCGATCCCGGAGTCGCCGCCAAGGTCCAGAGCGTCTTCGACCACGATTGGATCCTGACCTCTGACCCCGGCAACCTGCACCTCGACGAGCAGCGCGAGCCGACCTTCGACCGGACCGGTCGCGCCTACCTCGTGGCGAGCCCGTGGCGGCGCAACCCCGCGGGCGTCGGCGATTCGCAGACTGAGCTCGTGACCTTGATCGGTGAGGCCACCTCCACCATCTCGATTCAGGTGCTCGACTACAATCCGACCTCCTACGGCCGGCCCAAGCGCTGGTACGGGCCCCTCGACTCCGCATTACGCGACGCCGCGGTCCGCGGCGTAAAGATCAAGCTGCTCGTGTCGCACTGGAACACCGAGGAGCCGGCGATCAGCCACCTCAAGAGCCTCTCCTTGGTCCCCGGCATCGAGGTGCGAATCATCACCGTGCCCGAGGCCAAGCAGGGGACGATCCCGTTCGCACGCACCGCACATTCGAAGTACATGACGGTCGACGGCAAGGTCGCCTGGATCGGCACGAGCAACTGGGCGGGGGGCTATCTCGACTCCTCGCGCAATCTCGAGCTCGTCGTCAAGGACGCGGACCTCGCGGCGCGCCTGGCCGCGATGCACGCCCACCTGTGGGACGCGCCGTATTCGGCGCCTTTAGACGTCCTTAAGACCTATCCCAAGCCGCGCCGCTAGGGTTACAATATCACCATGAGCTCACCCGCCTCGACGACCGCCGGACCGATGCCGGCCCACAGCGACGCCTACCGGCGACGCCGCTTCCTCAACTGGTTTCCGCTCGGCCTGACCTACGCGACCTTCTACATGGGCCGCTACAACATCAACGTGGCTTCGAGCACGATGATGAAGAGCTTCGCGCTCACCAAGGGGGAGTTCGGCACGATCGCGACCGCCGGATTCTGGACCTACGCGTTGGCCGTCATGTTCAACGGCCCGCTGACCGACCGCTTCGGCGGGCGCCGCGCGATCCTCATCGGCGCGGCCGGCTCGGCGGTCATGAACCTCATCATGGGCCTGCTCTTCCTCAACGGCTGGCAGACCAAGATCGTCGTCGGCATGTCCATGCTCTACGCCGTCAACCAGTATTTCCAGTCCTTCGGCGCCCTGTCCGTCGTGAAGGTCAACTCGCCGTGGTTCCATGTACGCGAGCGCGGCGTGTTCGGCGGGATCTTCGGCATCATGATCAGCTCCGGCTACTTCCTCGCGATGACGGTCGGCGGCTGGATCATCGCCAAGCTCGCCTGGTACTGGGTGTTCTTGATTCCGTCGGCCGCCATGGCGACGATGTTCTTCGTGGACATGCTCATGGTCGCCGACTCGCCCAAGAGCGCCGGCCTCGAGGACTTCCACACCGGCGACGCGACCAGCGACCACGCCGACAAGGCCAAGCCCGTCGATTTCACCTACCTCGTCGCCCATGTCTTCAAAAACCCCGTCATCCTGACCTTAACCGCCGCCGAGTTCTGCACCGGCTTCGTACGCCAGGGACTGCTGCTGTGGTTCGTTCCCTTCCTCAAAGAAGTGCACGGCGTGACCCCCGGCTCGATGCTGTTCTCCGTCGCCACGGGCGGCGTCACGGTCGGCGGCATCTGCGGCGGCCTGCTGTGCGGCTGGATGTCGGACAAGCTCTTCCAGAGCCGCCGCCCTCCCGTCGCCTTCATCTTCTACCTCGCGCAAATCGTCGCCGTCTTCCTGCTCGGCCAGACCAAGGACCCGGCGACGGCCTGCTTCCTCGTGGGCTTCTGCTGCGCCTGGATCTTCGGCGTGCACGGCATGCTCTCCGGCACCGCGTCGATGGACTTCGGCGGCACGAAGGCCGCCGCCACCGTCGCGGGCCTGCTCGACGGCGTGCAGTATCTCGCCTCGGGGCTGACCGGCATCTACCTCGGCCGCTTCCTCGACAAGCACGGCTGGGGCGTCTGGACCTACACCTTGATGCCGTTCTCCCTCGTGGGCGCCCTGCTCATGATCCGCTTGTGGAACTCGACGCCGAAGAACACAAAGGTCACCCTCAAGGCGTGAGCCAGAAGGCGCTTCTCGACGGCCTCCTCCAGGATATCTCGGCGACGCCGGGCTCGATCGTCGTCTTCGACCTCGACGACACGCTTTTCTCGACGGCCGATCGCCACCTGCGCATCCTGGGCGAGTTCGCGGCACTGATCGAGTCGAGCGACGCGCGCGCCGCCGGGCTTTTGCGCGGCATCGCGCGCGAGCAGCTGCGCTATTCGATCGCCGACACCGCGACGGCCCACGGCCTCGACGCCAAGCTCGCCAAGGATCTGCGCGACTTCTGGTTCGCGCGCTTCTTCAAGAATCCCTACCTGCTCGCTGACTCGATCATTCCCGGCGGCCCCGAGTACGCGGCCGAGGTGATCAAGCGGGGGGGGCGCTCGTTCTACATGACCGGACGCGACGAGGGCATGCGCGAAGGCACCGAAGCCTCGCTCGCCAACCACAAGTTCCCCGAGCCCGACGGCAAGAGTGCCGCCCTCGTGCTCAAGCCGCGCTTCGACACGCCCGATTTCGCGTTCAAGAACGAGGCGCTGCACAAGATCGGCGACATAGGAACCGTCGTCGGCTCCTTCGAGAACGAGCCCACGCACGTGAATATGTTCATCGAGCACTTTCCGAAAGGGAAACACTTCCTGCTCGAGACCAAGCACTCCGGCAGACCGGTCGAGTACCACCCCGCGATCCTACGCATAAAGGACTTCTTGCGCTGAGTTATCCACAGAGCTTTCGCGCGAGAGCCTTGTGAATAACTGACTGTTTCCAGGAAACGGTGATTATCAGTAGTAGCCGCGCTTAGTTCGCGGGCAAGCCTTCGGAGAGAAGCCGCAAGACGTTGGCGCCCATCACGGAGGCGATGTCGTCCTCGCCCATGTCGGCTTCGAGCAGCGCCTGGGTCACGAGCGGTATTCCCGACGCGTCGAAGGGGGCGGCCACGGCTCCGTCGAAGTCAGAGCCGAGAGCGGCGGTGCGAGCTCCCGCCACCTTCATGACGACTTGAATGGACCTCGCGATGGCGGCCGCGTCGTCGCCTCCGGTGGCAGTCTTCCAGTAGCCCACGCCCACGACGCCGTCCTTCGCCGCGATCTTCTTGAGCTGATCGTCAGTGAGGTTGCGCTCGTTCGGGCAGGCCGAACAGGCGCCGGTGTGCGAGACGACGGGGGGACGCGTGCAGGCGTCCAGCACCTCGTCGAAGAGCTTGGGCGACGCGTGCGCGAGATCGATGACGATGCGCTTATCTTCCATGCGCTTGAGCGCCGCGCGCCCGAAGTCGGTGAGCCCGCCCTTGACCTCGCCCGAGGCCGAGCCGCCGAGGTCGTTGTCGACGAAATGGGTGAGCCCCACCATGCGCACACCGGCGTCAAAGAGAGTGTCGATCGACTCGAGGCGCCCCTCGAAACACTGGCCGCCCTCGATCGAGAGCATGGCCGCGGTGGCACCGGGACGCGGCTTAGCGGCCAGCGTTCTCAGGTCGCCCTGGCTCAGCACCTGAGCCATGCGCCCACCGGAGTTCTTCACGGCGAAGGCGAGAGCCCGGGCCTGGAACAACGCGCGCTCGAGCTTGCCGTCCCACGCCGCGCGCGGCCAACCCGCGACCATGGCGAGCGCCTTGATCATGTCCGGCGCGTCCGTGCGGTTGCGCCGGATGTTGATGCCGAGGGGGGAGTGGGTGACGGTCGAGAAGACCTGAAGGGCGACGCCGCCCTCGATGAGGCGGGGGATGTCGACGTGCCCGTAGTGATTGCGCACGAGCAAGTCGCGGCTCCACATGAGGGGATCGGCGTGCAGATCGATCACCGTCAGGCGACGATGCAGTTCGAGCGCCCGCTCCGAGATCTTATACGGCCCGTGATCGCGGCTCGCGTTGGCGAGCCCCTCGAGCCAGGAGGGGAGTCGGCGGCTCATTTGCCGAGCAGATCGGAGAGAAATTTCTTGCGATTAGGAACGGCGTGGTAAGCGGCCACCTTTTCGAGCGTCGCGATCATGGTTATATATGTCCCGGCGTCGAAGTACACGCCGTGTTTATGAAGAACGCTCATCACCCGGGCCTGGTCCTTGCGGAGAAGATCGAGCAGAATAGGCGCCTTGCGCTTGGTCGCTACGCGACCGTGTTTTCTTTTAGCCATTCGAAGGGTCCTTTAGGGAAATTCATCGCCAATTTTACGGCGGTATCGACGTCCGACGGCCCAGCCGTTCCTTCAGACACGACCAACTGCGCTTCTTCGATGATCGCCGTGCGTATCCGAGTCCACAATTCGTTGCCGTTCAAAGCCGTTCCGCTCACCAGCAACCGTTTCGCGTCTGAGTTCTCTTCCGTTTTCTTTCCGTCTGGATAAATATAAAAGCCCTTCCCAACCTTGCGGCCCGTCGCACCCTTGAGTACTAGTTGTTTCTGTATCTCCGGTGGTTTGAATCTCTCAGGGCGTCCCAGCGCTCCGTAAATCGCGCCCGTGATCGCGAAATTTGTGTCCAAGCCGATCAGATCCATGAGTTCGAACGGTCCCATGGGAACGCCGCCGACGCTCCGGCAACTCTCGTCAACGGCGGCGTAGCTCGTCTGGGAACAGACCAGACGCTGAGCCGTGACGTAATAGGGTCTCATGACCCGGTTGACGATAAATCCCGGGACATCTTTCACGTCGACGGGCGTGCGACGAAGGCCCGTCAACAAGAAGTCCCACGCCGCTCGAAACGCTTCCGGAGAGGTCTCCTCCGTTCGGATCATCTCCACGAGCTTCATCGCGACGGGGGGATTGAAGAAGTGCACGCCCATCGTGCGTTCCTTGCCCGACGCCCTCGCCATGATGTCCTTCACCGCCAGCGAGGAGGTGTTCGTCGCCAGCAACGCGTCCGGACATATCGCCGACAGCTTCTCAAACAGTTCCTGCTTAAGATTCAACAACTCCGGCGCCGCCTCGATCACGAGATCCGCCCCCGCGAGGTCTTCGAGCTTCGGGACCCCGGAGATCGAATGAAACGCGCGATCGGCCTGTTGCGTCGACATCTTGCCCTTGAGCACCGCCGCGTCGAAGGCCTTCTTGAGCTTTCCGGGAAGGGCTTCGAGCGCCGCCGGCATCGGATCGTGGATCTTCACCGAGAACCCCATCATGGCGCACAGCTGGGCGATGCCCGCGCCCATTGTGCCCGCTCCCACGACCGCGACGCGCTGGATCATCAGACTTGCTTGACTGCGGGCGCGATGCTCAGCCGGTTGAGGATGCCCGACAAGGCCATCTCGCCGCGGGACTCGTGATGCCCCGACTTGAGGTTGCGCAAAGTGCGCAGGAAGCGCGAGGGACGGAAGAGGTAGTTGCTGCCGTAGAACAGGGCGAAGCCGAGGAAGTTGTAGAACTGCAGGGCGCGCGCGGACATGAAGTCGGTGTAGGAGACGGTCTCGGTGATGTCCACATAAGCCAACTTGTCGAAATAATCGTTGGAGTGCGTGATCTTCTTCTCGAGGACGAGGCGCTCATACAAAGCCGAGCCCGGGTAGGGCGAGAACACGCCCACCGAGACGTCGTGCGCGCCGTTCCAGCTCATGCGGATGAGGAACAGCATCGTCTTGAGCGTATCCCAGTGCGTATCGTCGGGCATGCCGAGGATGATGTTGATCTTGACGTTGAGTCCCTCTTTGACGGCCGCGCGAAGCGAATCCGTCAGCTTGTCGAGGCTCACGTGCTTCTTCATGCGCTTGAGCGAGTCCTCGGAGCCGCTTTCGGGCGCGTAATTCATGTTGCGGCAGCCGGAGGCGTACAGCCACTTGGAGACCTCGGCGTCGATGGCCTCGGATCTAGTGCCGGAGGGGAGCTGCCAGGTGATGTTGAGCTTACGGGCGACCATGCCTTTGGCGAACTCCAGAATCCAGTCGCGCTTGACGATGGCGGTGAGGTCGTAGAAATCGACGTTGTCGATGTTCCAACGCTTCTTGTACTCTTCGATTTCGTCGAGCACTAACTTCGGGGAACGGGCGATCCAGCGCGTCGTCCACATCGCCGGGTTCGAGCAGAAGGTGCACGAGTACGGGCAGCCGCGCGAGGCGAGCATGGGCATGCTCTTGCCGCGGTTGACGCCGTAGGAGAGTGAGTTCTCCCAGTAGGCCTGCAACGGGATCAGGTCCCAGGCGGGCTTTAGAATGTCGTCGATCGCGCGGATGCGGGGGCGCGAGCCGGTGCGCATGTAGCCGGAGCCGTCGCGCAGCGCGAGGCCCTTGATCGTCTTGAGGTCGGAGCCCGAGGCGATCGCGCCGGCGAGCTCAACGATCGTCTCCTCGCCTTCGCCCAGCACGCAGGCGTCGAGGCCGGGACACTGCGCCATCGAGATGTCGGGGGCGGCGGTGAAGTGCTCGCCGCCGGCGGCGAGGGGAATGTCGGGGAAAGCGTCGGCGATCTTGTTGGTCAAAGTCCGGATGTGGTTCCACTCGGAGGAGAACATACCGGAGATGCCGATGAGTCCGGTGTCCTTGGGGATGCGCGCCACGATCTCCTCGAAGGTCAGGCCGCGCAGGACGAGGTTGTGCGCGATCGGCACCGACTGCTTGGGCGCCTCGCCGATGGCGTCGACGATGTCCACCTCGTGCCCCGCTTCCCGCAAAGCCGCGGCCACGTACGCGAGCCCGATGGGCGGCGTCAGGGACGCGATGTAGGAGACGGGGTTAACGATCGACGGGGGGCGGACCAGGCAGACTTTCATGGTTATCCCTTAAGGATAGCCCCGACGAGAGAACCCGTCAATACCGAGGGAGTCACGGCTTGGTCCCCGAGACGCGCCAGGAGGTGCCGACATAGAAGTCGACGTGCACCTCCTTCCAGCCTTCGACCCACGAGCGGGCCTGCGCTTCGGTGATGAGGTGCGTGGTGGGGGCGTTGAGCTTGTCGAAGACATTCAACAGCCGCCGCTGATAGGTGGACCCCCGGAGGTTCTTGCAGTAGGTGTAGTAGGGGAATGTCTCCGGCAGGGGCAAACGGTAAAAAGTGTGCATCAAGACGGTGCCGAGCACGGTGAGACTGTGGCTCAGGAGCATGACCAAGCCGCGCGGAAGGTAGTCGAGACAGTATTTCTTGAGCGGCTCGAGCACCCAGTACACGAAGCCGTTTCCTTCGCGGGAGTACAGCCAGAAGATGATCCGGCCGCCCGGCTTGACCAAGGTCTTGAGATGGGCGGCCGTGGCGTCGGGGTTCTGGGTGTGATGCACGACGCCGACGGAGTAGATCACGTCGAAGCGTTCGCCGGAGTCCCACTTGGCGATGTCGCCGGAGACGATCTCGACGTTCTTAAGATCAGCGAGCTTCTCGCGCGCGATGGGCGAGGTGTTGAGATCGACGCCCACGACGCGCTTGGCGAAGCGGGCGGAGAGGCGCGAATGATGGCCCGGGCCGCAGCCCGCGTCCATTACCGTCTTGCCGGCGAAGTCCTCGAGCTTGTTGGGATGGATCCAGGCGCGGAACAGCCATTCGTCATTGTCGGCGAGGTTGGTCCAGAGGTAGTTCCACTCGGACTGGTTGGCCTGGGCGCTCATGTCAGTGGCCCCATGCCGCGCCGCGCAGCCGCAACGCGAGCTCGCGGGCCTGCGGCTGGAGGATCAAAATCCCGATGTTGAGCGCGAGCCAGGCCCCGGCGGCGCGCCGCAGGCGCGCGGAGCCGAAGCGATCTCGCGCGGCCTGAAGGCCCGCCATGGCGAGCAGCACGATGAAAGGGGAGATGCCCTGGCGATAGCGCGACGCGTAGCCCCCGAAGAAGGTGAACACCGTCAAGGAGCACAGCACGGCGCCCGCGAGGGGCCACAGTTCCTTGCGCCGCGCCGCGAGCCAGGAGCCCGCGAGAAAGAACGGGAACAAGAAGGCGTAGGTCCAGTCGTAGGCGGGCAGGAAGGGATACAGGATGCTCGCGAGGTTGTAGGCGTAGCACTTCACGATCTGAGGCCAGGTCAAGGTCGCGGCGAGCCGCTTCCATTCAACGGCGAAGGCGGCGTCGCGGCTCAACTCGTCGAGGCCCTCGGGTGCGGAGTAGCGCTCGCCGGCCAGGCCGAGCTTGTAAGCCGGAAGGTAGAGGGAGAGGTAGCCGACGTTCTTACCCACCGTGCTCGCGGGGACGGGGGTTCCGAGCTGAGCGAAGTTCCGGCCGACCCAGACGCCCATCACGAGCGCGAATCCCGCCAAACCGGTCAGCACCTCTTTACGGGTGAATTTCGCCCAGAGGTAGGGCATGAGCAGGCAGGTGCAGACGATGTAGGGCAGGGGCTCGGGGCGGACGAGATACAGGCAGCCCGAGAGCAGGCCGTAGGCGGCGGCGCGCACGCGCGGCTTCCAGTCCTCGTGGTAAAGCGCCCAGACCGAGAGGACGAGGAAGAAGCTGTAGAGGCTCTCGCTGAGGGGAGCCACCGCCGCCGTCATAAGGTCCGCGTAGGCGCCGGCGGCCAAGCCGCACAACAGGCCCCACTCGTCGCCGAGCAGGCGGCGCGCCAGGTCCCAAAGCAGGACGCAGGTGATGGCGCCCAAGATGCACTGCGCGGCGATCAACGCGGCGGGGGAGTCGCCGCCGATGAAGTGAACCGCGGCGAGAAACAACGGGTAGCCGGGCATGCGGGTGGCGAACGCCCCTTCGGGGCCCATATAGCGGCCGCTCTCGTAAAGATGGCGCGCGTACTCGCGGTACTCGAGCGCGTCGCCGACGAGGGGGCCCGGGGCCGTGCGCAGCCAGAGGAACCCGCGCGTGAGCAAAGCGACCAAGAAGACCGCGACGATCGACTGATCGCGGCTCAGCTCGACGCGCGCCTGCTTCATGCCTTTTTAAGGCGGCCGGAGCGCCACGCCTCGATCGGAAGGGCCACGCAGCCGAGCAGCGGCACCGCCGTCGTGACGAAGCCGCCCAGAATTCCAGGGGAGAGCTGCCCCGCGAGAAAAACGCAGGCCTCCTGGAAAAGCCAGACGCCGATCAGGGCCGGAATGAGGAACCCGGCGCCGCCGACGGCCGAGGAAAATCCGAGCTTGAGCGCCGCCCAGGCCCCCGCGGCCTCGCGGCGGCGCGCGGCGGCCAAAGAGGACACCGCGCCGAGCGCGAGCGCGAGCAGCTTGCCCGCTGCGAGCACGACGTAGAGCAGGCCCATCGCGGTCGTGCGCGGCATGTCGGTGTGCAGCACGAAGTACACGAGCGGAGTGGTCAGCGCGCCGAACAAGAGCAGGAGCGGATAAGGCAGGAGGTAGAGCTTGCCCGTCTCCACGAAACGCTCGGGCTCGAAGCGCGCACCGTCGCCGAGCCACAGCTCCGCGAACAAGGTCGTCGCCGCCGCGGTGAACACGGCCGCGACGATGACCCGCACGAAGACGGAGGGCGGCATCAACGAGGCGACATTCTGGCCGAGCATGCCCAACAGCGGTGCGGCCAAAAGCCAGGGCCGCTTGAGCGCGCGGTCGAAGACCTCGGTCAGGAGCTTGCCCACTAGCCGGGGATGAAGGGCTCTTCCGACATCTTGGCCGCGACCGGCGTCCAGGCCGGGACCTTCAGGTTGAACTTCGCGGCCTTGTCCTTGATGTCGGCGGCGAAGGCCTGACGGACCTCGTCGTTGTCGCGCTTCTTGAGGCCGTACTTGCGGTAGAGGGCGTTCTTCGGCGAATTCGCGCGGCCGAAAATGTTCATCGTGCGCGGGTACCACTTGTCGAACGCCGTCTGCAGGGCGTCGTGGGTCTTCGCGTCGGCGGACAGGCGCTTGGTCCACTGGTCGCCGTGGGCCATGTGCATCTCCTCTTCTTTGAAGATGCCTTCCATGCCTTCGCACCACGGCTTGTACGAGCAGTCGAGCGAGTCCTCGAGCTGATGGCCGGCGCCGCGGTCCATGCAGAAGTTGAACATGATGAAGTCGGACCAAGTCTCGATCGGATAGTAGAAGATGTTCACGCGCTTGTCTTCCGCGGCGCGCAAAGTCCCGATGTCGTCGGTGTCCACGCGCAGGTTGAAGTTGTGCGTCTTGTAGTACTCGTCGACGTCGACCCCCATGCCCTTGAGCAGGCGGTACATCACCGTCGCGTGGCGCACCTCGTCCTTGACGATCTGTGCCACGACCAAGGTCTCGTTGATGTCCGGGGCTTTCTGGATCCACGGCACGTAGCCGAACGCGCCGGCGAGCTCGGAATCGGCCTGCATCGACATGAGATTGGTGAGGTGCTCGCGGTACTCGTCGCTCATCTCCGAGAGCTCGGTGATCTTCTGGCCCTTGGCGATCTTGACGAGGAGCTTCTCTTCGCGGATGCGGTTCGGTTCGAGGGTCATGTCATTCTCCTTTGAACTGGGGGGGACGCTTTTCGAGGAAGGCGCTGACGCCTTCGGAGTGATCGTGCGTTTTGCCGAGAATTTCCTGAAGCTGGGCCTCGTACTCCATCTGAGAATCGAGCGAGGCCGCTTCGAGGGACTTGTTGACGGCGCGCTTGGTGAGCGCCAAGGCGAGCGGGGGCATTTTGGCGAGCTCGTGCGCGAACGCGTTGGCCTCGGCCAGCACCTGCTCGGCGGGAACGACTTTATTCACCCAGCCCCACAGCAGGGCCTGCTCCGAGGTCACGGGCTTGGCGAGCCACATGTGCTCGAGCGCTTTCGAGTAGCCAGCGAAGCGGGGCAGGTAGTAGGTCATGCCCGAGTCAGGCACGAGGCCGACGCGCACGAAGGCGTTGAGGAAGGTGGCCTTCTCGGCGCAGACCTTGAGGTCGGCGGACAGGATGATCGAAGCGCCCGCGCCAGCGGCGAGGCCGTTGATCGCGCCGATCACCGGCTTCTCGAGCGAGCGGATCTGGGCGACGAGGGGGTTGAAGTGGTCGCGCAGTTCGTCGCCGAGCGAAAAAGTCTTTACGGCTTGGCGCTTCTTCAAGTCACCCAGATCGGCGCCCGCGCAGAAAGCCCGTCCGGACGCCGTCAAAACGACGACCTTGATCGTCTTATCGGTGGCGGCCTTCTTCAGAGCTTCGCGGATTCCCTTCATCATGCCCATCGTCAGGGCGTTGAGCACTTCGGGGCGGTTCAAGGTGATGGTGAGGACGCCGTCCTTCTGGTCGATCAGGAGTTCCTGCGTGGCGGTGGTGGTCATAGATTGGGTTATTTGCCCGTCCAGACAGGCTTGCGCTTCTCGGCGAAGGCGGTCATGCCCTCTTTCTGATCGGCGCTGTCGAACAAGCCGTAAAAAGCTTTGCGCTCGTCGGCGAGCCCGGCTTTCAAACCTCGGTCGACGGCGGCGTTCACCGCCGCCTTCGCGGCTTGCACGGCGAGAGGGGGCTGGGCCGCGATTTGTTGCGCGAGCTTCTTGGCCTCGTTCAAATAGGATTCGACGGGAACGACGCGATTGACGAGCCCGCGCTCGAGCG
>JAYTIP010000095.1:0-6360 GCA_043731745.1 Elusimicrobiota bacterium
ACGAACTCGGCAAAAAGCTCGTCTTAGGTGCGTCCGCGCCCGAGAACTACCGCGCGCTCACCTGGGCGCAGTGCCGCGAGATGTCGGAGTCCGGCCTCATGGACATCGGCAGCCACACCCACACGCATACCATCACGACCTTGCAGAGCGACGATGAGGGCACGGCCGAGCTTGTCTTGTCCAAGCGCCTCATCGAACAGAACCTCGCCAAGCCCTGCGACCTGTTCTGCTACCCCAACGGCGACTACGACGATTATTCGACTGCCACCGGCGACCGGCTCAAAAAACTTGGGTTTAAATGCGGTCTCACCACGGTCGCGGGTTTCGTCAAGCCGGGGTCTGACCCCTACGAAATGCTGCGCTTCGGCACCGACGACCGCGACTCCTTTGAGAAGTTCCGCATGACCTTCAGCCTGGGCCGCAACCTGCTTCAGGGAACGCGGCGGCGTCTCTCCAAAAGCTGATCAGCGCTTCTTACGCTTGGGCTTCGGCGGCGGCAATAGGCTCTGCGCGTCGAACTTGCCCGCCTCCCAGACCAGCTCCGGCAGTTGAAAGCCGTTCGCGTCGCCGCGGATCGACATGACCGTCGCGCGCGGGTCGAGCGCCGTCGCCGTGATGACCAGTCCCTCGCCCTGAGCCTCGATCTTCGCCGCGCCGTCGGCGAACACGGTCTTGAGCAAGGACGGCAGGTCGGCGCCGCCCGCGGAGGCCGTGAGCTGGGCCGTCTCGGGCATCGCGGCGAGCGCTACGAGGTCGCCCCATTTACCGACCTTCGAATAGTGATTCAATTCGAGGCGCGCCAGGCCCAGCAGGCCGAAGCGCGCTCCATTGAGCGCCGCCGGAACGACGGGCGTCCAGGCCGGATTCTGCAGCGCCGCCAGCGCCGTGCCGTAGGCCGCGGCAACGGCGGGGTCCGCCTGGGTCGCCTTCGTCAGGTCCGCGAGGGCCTGCTCCTTCGGGCCGATCATCATGCGCGCGACGCCACGCCGCGCCAAAGCGGGGTTGAGCGACGGCTGAAGCTTGAGCGCCTCGTCGTAGGCGGCGATCGCCTTGACGAACTCCTTCTTACCCATCCAGGCGTCGCCCAAGCTCACGCGCGCTCCCGCGATGTGCCCGGGATCAGAAAGGAAACCGATCGCCGCCTCGCACGCGCTCACGGACCCGTCCGAGTCGTTCTTGGCCGCGTACGCCGCGCAGCGGACCTGATGGGCCTGCCAGAATTTTCCGTCGATCTTGAGCGCGGCTTCGCTGTCAGCCACCGCGCCCTGCGCGTCGCCCTGAGACAGCCGCAGGGCCGCGCGCCGCGCCAGCGCGGGCGGGAAATTCGGGTCGAGACGAAGAGCCTTCTCGAGGTGGGCGGACTCGCGCGCCGTCTCGCCCGCCATGTGGTCCGCCTGCGCCTGGCCCATGAGAAAGCCCGCGTAGAAATTCATGATCGACCGGCGCGCCAGCAATCCGACGATGAGAAGAAAGCAACCGACGAAGGCGGCATAGAGCGCCCAGGAACGCTTGGACTCAGGCTCGGTCGCGGCCGGCTCGCCCCCCTTCACGGCTTTGTACAGCGTCCAGGCACCGACGGCGAAAAAGACCAGGCCGACGGCTCTGGCCATCATCATGCCCGCGGCATAACCCGTAGGCGCGTTCGCCGGCACGCTGCGCGTCATCGCGCTCAGGCCCCAAATCATCGCGACGACCGCCGCTATTTTCTTCAACGGGCCCAGGATACCCCGTAAAACGACAAAAAGCAACGCCGCCCCGTCTTAAGCTAAAATTCTTCCGTGAGCCGACCACTCCGAAGAGCCGTCTTCATCGACCGCGACGGCGTCCTCATCCACGACGCTCATTACCTGAGCACGATCGACGGCCTCAAGATCTACGGCGGCTCGGCGCGCGCTCTCAAGCTCCTGCGCAAAGCGGGATTTAAGATCGTGATCGTCACCAACCAATCCGGCGTGGCGCGCGGCTACTTCACCGAGGCCGCGGTGCGCAAAATCCACGCCGAGCTCAAGCGCCGCTTGGCCAAGGCCGGCGCCAAGTGGGACGCGCTGTACTTCTCCCCGCACGGCCCCGACAGCGGCCACTCCTGGCGCAAGCCCGGCACGGGCATGCTCTTAGCCGCGAAGAAGAAATTCGGCCTCGACCTCAAGGCTTCCTTCGTCATCGGCGACAAGACCTCCGACATCGAGTGCGCGCGCCGCGCCGGCTGCGCGGGCGTGCTCGTGCGCACGGGCAAGGCCGGTCGCGACGGGGAGTTTAAAGCCAAGCCCGCCGCGACCGTTCGAGACATTCTCGTCGCGGCGCGTTGGATCGTGAATAGGTAGAATCACGCCATGGCGGATTTCATTGAGAAGGCGCGTCTGAGCTTCGTCGAAACGATTTTCGCCGTAGGCGCGCTACTCTCCGGTAAACCCGAGGTGAATTCGATGCAAGCCGAAAAGACGAAGGGACGCATCTACGAGTTCGAGATGGCGACCGGCGACGGCAAGGCGCAGAAGCTCTCGGTGTATAAGGGCCACCCGCTGCTCATCGTCAATACGGCCTCGCTGTGCGGGTTTACTCCTCAATATAAAGATCTCGAGGACCTCTATCAGAAGTACAAGGATAAGGGCCTGCGCATCGCCGCCTTCCCCGCCAACGAATTCGGCGCCCAGGAGCCCGGCTCCGACGCCGAGATCAAGAGCTTCTGCCTCACCAAGTACGCGCTCTCCTTCGATCTGTTCGGCAAGATCGCGGTGAAGGGCCCCTCCATCCACCCGCTCTACAAGTACCTGACCACGGAGTCGGGATATAACGGCGACATCCCCTGGAACTTCTCCAAGTTCCTCGTCGATAAAGAGGGCCAGGTCGTCGCCCGCTTCGGCCCCGACGCCAACCCCGTCGGCAAAGAGATCACCGGTAAGATCGAGGCGTTGCTGGCCAAGTGAGCGAGCCGCTTTTCTCGATCGTCCTCCCCACCTACAACCGGGCGCACATGCTGCCCGGGGCGCTGTCGACCGTCGTGCGTCAGACCTTCACGGATTACGAGGTCCTGATCGTCGACGACGGCTCGGTCGACGAGACGCCCGAGATGATCAAGGAATGGACGAAGGACAAGCGCTTCAAGTACACGCGCGTGCCCAAGAACATCGGGAACATGGCCTGCCGCAACATGGCGCTTGAGATGGCGACGGGCACCTGGATCACGAACATCGACTCCGACGACTTCTGGACGCTCAACCGTCTGGAGCGCTTCGCCCAATTCTTCAAGGACCGGCCCAAGGCCGGCTTCGTATTCTCCGACGGCTGGCTGCACCGCTACGACCGCCTGATCGGCACCGCGTTCCCGCCCGGCCAGAAAATCCAGGAGGGCAAGGTCCCCGGGCACTTCGCCGTCGGCGAAGAATTCCTGCCGTATCTGACGACGAATTTGGCCATCCCCCGCGCGCTGTACAAAAAGTACGGTCACTACCGCTCGGACATGATCATCCTCGACAACGAGCTCTATGCGCGCATGCTCGCCGACGGCGTCGAGGTGGGCGTGATCTACGAGCGCTTGGCCATCCGCCGTATTCACGAGGGCCAGGTCACGCACAAGTGGCTCGAGGAGTACCCCGAGGGCATGGCGGCCTTGGTCGCCGGCGGCACGCCCCCCGACATTCTCGAGGCGGAGAAGCGCAAGATCGTGCGCGAGATAGCCTCCTACCTCGTCAAAAACCTCCAGCCCGCCAAGGCGCGCGAGTTCATGCTCAAGGAACTCGGGGAAGAAGCCAAGAGCATGCCCGTCTACAAGGCGACCTTGGTACCCGCCCCCGTCCTCGCCGCGGCGAAGGAAGCGCGCAAGTGGTGGCTCATCGCGAAGAACCAACCCTCGCTGGCGTCCGACGAGGCCAAGGCCGTTTACGCGTTGATCGATCCGCTCATCGCGACTGAAAACGCGCTCCTGCGCGCCCGCTCCCAAGCCAAGTAAACGCCGGCATGGAGTCTTCAGACGCGCCTTGACATCATTGGGCTAAAGCCCAATACTTCGTGATGCGCTCGAATTTCAGTTTTGCGATTCTAATATTCCTCGCATCCAGATCCTTCGCCCAAAGCGGCGAGATTTTCATCGAACACTCCCGCCATACTACACCTCCGGCGAAGGACGATTACGAACTGCGGCGTTTCTGGAAATCAAAGAACGGTGCGATACGCATCGAGCGATACACCGGGATAAGCGAAAAGCCGGATACCACCTTGCTGACGATCGATTCCTACAGTTATCGCATCGACGGCCACGGCGTCACTAAGGAGTTGGTGAATGGGGCCGGTCCTCGACCGACCTTGCTCGAGGACAAATCCGGGAAATATTCAGGTTTGGACTTCGGCAAGGAAATAGAATTTTTTAAAGGGCATAACGCCGCGCATGGACTCACCACCATCGATGGTAAAAGCGTCGAACAATACGTAATTAAGGCCGGCCAATTTGAGCTGCGCCTCATGGTCGACCCCAAAACTCTCAAACCTCAAGAATTCGGCGTCACGTTCGGCAAAACAATCCGAACGCTTCGATATCTGAAATACGACATAAACGCTAAGGTCGACCCCGCGAAGTTTCGCCCACCAGAGATGAAACCTTTCGTATTTGTGATCGAAAAGCCTCTCCCCCCTATCGTGACTCCGCAGCAAATCGCAGTAAGCGCCGGTCCAAAACTGGAATCGAGAGCCCCCAAAATGGAGGTGCCGAGCGCACAAGAGACCACCGAAACTTATTCGACCCCGTGGAACATCAAAAAAGCCCGCAACGCAGTCTCAAAGATGAAAGCGGGCGACAGGCTTGAGTACATGGACCCAGACGGGGCGATTTCGTATACCTGGGTCGCGACGGACGAAGCTCTTTCCGCGATTAAAGCGACGGCCTCAAACAATTATCAATTCGCGTACGGAATAATGCGACCGCTTGCCGAGCACGGCGACGCCAGCGCACAGTACTACATGTGGGAAATATCGAGATACGGTCATTTAGGAAACAAGGATAATATTCACAAATGGCTGTTGAATTCGCACAAACAAGGGTTCGTTTTCTCGACTCATGCGCTCGGGAACGACTTTCTTGTCGGCGACGGCGTCAAGGCCGATCGTGAAGAAGCTATAAAGCTTTACCATGAAGCGCTACGCCATGGTTTTTTAGAGGCTGAACTGACACTCGGTGAGGCGTATTTGAAAGGCCCCAAGCCGGATGAAAAGGAGGGACTCGCCTGGCTTCATCGTGCCGTCGACCACGGCGTCGAATCGGCTAGCACCGTCCTTGAACTTAATGAAAGGATGATCGCGAGAGAGAATAAGTTTAATCGTGAGAACGCCGAAGCTATCAATAAAATTGAGGCTGCGGCATCAAAAGGCGACCCGTATGCGACTTACTTGTTAGGGGCCGTTTATGAGGGCGGAAAAGATCGCCCGGCAGACTTGGCCAAGTCCGCGCATTTATACCAGAAGGCCGCCGACCAGGGACAAGTCGAAGCGATGGTGGCCTTGGCTTTTCTTTTCCTCGATGGCAGGGGAGTCGACCGAGACGCCACCCGAAGCTTGGCCTACCTTAAATCGGCCGCGAATAGCGGTTCTGTCCCCGCCGCGGGCGTATTAACCAGTCTCTACCATACAGGATATGCGGGTATAGCCAAAGACGAGTCAGTCAGTCGCGCCTACTTCAATGCTATGACCGGAAAAGGCTCGGTTGATGCAATTTACGGAACCGGCATCTATCTACTCCAGCGAAAGACATCGCCTGACAAAGACACCGGCAACAAACTGATCGAATTTGCCGCTAGCCGTCGACAGCCTGACGCTGAATACTATCTCGGGAACAAGTTACTCGAAGATTCCACCGGTGACAAGAAGGCTAACAACCAAAAAGCGTTCGAGTGGTTGCTCGCGGCGGCCGAACAAGGCCATGCGCCATCGCAAGTTCTAGTCGCGGGTTTGTATGAAGGCAGAAATGGCTTTCCCAGGGATATGATTAAGGCGAATCACTGGTATGAGGTCGCTTTCGCCCAAGGAGATCCGACTGCAGCCTCGTGGCTGCGCTCCAAGAGGCAGTCATCCGCATTTTACGCGCGTCAAATCAAACAATACTTCGACAAAGCGTTCGAGGGAAACAACAATATTCGCGGATTAATATTGAGTCTCTGCACTCGAGAGTTCGATGTTCCTCTATTGAACAAAAGCGAAGACGAAACTCGCGCGTCGTTACAATCGGCCGCTGAACGGTTCTATTCGCCGGGACGGAAAGCTGTCGAGAAAAACCCGCAATTGGTGGAATGCTTGCGTCGAGCCGAGGCGGCCGACTCCAAGGTCAAACAATAGATGAATCGGTTTCTGCTACATCTCTTCGTTGGTCTACTCTTT
>JAYTIP010000096.1:0-9033 GCA_043731745.1 Elusimicrobiota bacterium
GTTTACGCGGCGACGGCGGCGCCGCCCATATTCTTCACGATCGCCATCCCGAACTCCGAGCACTTGATCTTCGTGGCCCCGGTCATCTGGCGCTCGAAGTCGTAGGTGACCGTCTTCGCGGCGATGGTCGCCTCGAGGCCCTTGATGATGAGATCGGCCGCTTCCTGCCAGCCCATGTGCTCGAGCATCATGACGCCCGATAGGATGAGCGAGCCGGGGTTGACCATGTCCTTGTTCGTGTACTTCGGCGCCGTGCCGTGCGTGGCTTCGAAGATCGCGCAGCCGTCGCCGATGTTCGCGCCCGGTCCGATGCCGAGGCCGCCCACCTGGGCCACCGCCGCGTCGGAGAGGTAGTCGCCGTTGAGGTTCGTGGTCGCGAGAACCGAGTACTCGTCGGGGCGGAGCAGCAGTTGCTGGAAGGTCTGGTCGGCGATGCGATCCTTGAGGAGGATCTTGCCGGCCGGCATCTTCCCGTCGAGGTCGTCCCAAAGTTCGGCCTCGGTCACGATCTGATCCCGGAATTCGGCTTTCGCTAATTCATAACCCCAATCGCGGAAGGCGCCTTCGGTGAACTTCTGGATGTTCCCCTTGTGGACCATGGTGACGGACGGCTTTTTGTGCGCGATGGCGTACTTGATCGCCATGCGGATGAGACGCTGGGACCCGGTTTTGGAAATCGGCTTGATGCCGAGGCCGGAGTCGGGGAACGGAATCTTCGCGCCCATTTCTTTGGTGAGGAAGTCGTAGACCTTCTTCATCTCGGGCGAGCCCTGCTGGTACTCGATGCCGGCGTAGATGTCTTCGGTGTTTTCGCGAAAGATCACGATGTCGAGCTTCTCGGGGTTCTTGACGGGGCAAGGAACGCCCTTGAACCAGCGGACCGGGCGCACGCAGGCGTACAGGTCGAGCTTCTGGCGAAGGCCGACATTGACGGAGCGGAAGCGGGGCGTGATCCACTCGGACTTGCACTTCGGGCAGGCGGCCGGGCGGTCCATGAGTTCCGCGGCGCAGTCCAAGCAGACGAACTTGAAGGAGCCGGCGGGCGTGGTCAGAGGTCCTTTCAGGCCGACGCGGTACTCCTTGAAGGCCGCGACGGTCTCGTCGGGGAGGACGGTGTCCTTGTCGTAGTTCTTGAGGGCGGTCAGGCCCGCGTAAACTTCCATCCACGCGATCTTGCGCTTGCCCTTGTAGGCTTTTTCCACGGCGCCGTCGAGAACGATTTTGGTGGCCTTCCAGAGGTCGAGGCCGGTGCCGTCGCCGGGGAAGTAGGGGACGATGGGATTGTCGGGAACGGAGAGCTTCCCGTTGGTGTAACCGATCTTGGTGCCTTCCGCCGGAACTTTATACTTCGCCATGGTGAGTCCTCCTGAAATTAAACGTGTTTGAGCGCCCGCTCGGCCGCTTTGATCGCGCCGAGCGCCGCCTCGTAAAGGTCCGAGACGGTGCCGGATCCGTCGGTGTGAGAGAAGTAAATCGGAGAGAAGTCCTGCTGGGTCGCGCGCTGAAGGACCGACCACGAGCCGGGCGTCGACATGGGCATCGGGTGGCCGCGGCGATAGACGCGCACTTCTTTGAGGTGGTCGACCCAGGACGGGAAGAAGGAGCCGCACAGCTCGTTGCCGGTGGCGTGGGCCTCGGCCAGCACATCCTCGTCGTCGAGTAGCTCGGGGCGGAAGGACTCCTGCTTCGGGGCGTACACCGTGATGATCTGCTTGCGCGACAGGTCCCCCCCGTCGGCGTGCGTCGCGAAGTCGGCGGGAATGAAATCGGTGAAGTGCTTGGCGCCGATCGCCCAATTGTCGTAGTTCATGTTCCAGACGACCTTGTCGAAGCAGAAGTTGTACACGAGATACGGAGCGTAGCGCATCTTCTTCATCGCCGCGACCTGAGCTTCGGGCAAGGCGCCCTTTTCAAAGAGGTGGTTGGCGATGAACTTGGGCACGCACATGACCACCGCTTTCGCGGAGACCGTCTCCGGGCGGCCGTCTTTCATAAAGGAGACATTCACGCGGTCGCCGTCTTTGCGGACCGCGAAGACGGCGGCGCCCAAGACGAACTTTTTCTTCTTATCCTCGGGGAAGTTTCCGAAGACCGTGCGCGTGACCATGCCCAGGCCGCCCTCGAAGGTGTTGCGCTTGCTGGGGGACCACTCGTGGACGCCGGTCAGACCGATGAGGGCGGAGGTGTCCTGGGTCTGCGCGCCCCAGTTGGACGGGCCGAAGTAGTCCCAGTACTGCCGAACGCGGCCGTCGTAGCCGGCGAAGAGGTCGGAAAAGGTCATCGCGTCGAGCTTCACGGCGTCTTTGACGCGGTCGAGCTTCTTGGTCTCGCGCACGAACCGGCGGAAGTCGTCCTGGACGGACTTGGGATAAGGAAGTTGAGCGTAGCTCGGGTAGTCGGGATCGGAGTTCCAGAAGTCCTTGATCCACTTGCCGTCCCAATGGGCCGAGTCGTTGCCCTTGATCTCGGGGAGCTTGAGGCCCCAGCGGTCGAAGAGCTTGACGACCTCGGGGTTGTCGAAGGCCATCCAGGCCGATCCGGTGCAGTAGTCGAGGCCTTCCCAGGTCTCCGACCAAGCGTTGCCGCCCATGTGGGGCTCTTTTTCGAGGAGGAGGAAGTCGGAGCCGAAGCAGCGTTCGGCGGCGGCGATGCCGGAGGGGCCGCCGCCGACGATCACCACATCGACCGATTTGGAAGGAGGCGGGAAGCCCTTGGTCATCAGGCCGTCGCGGACGTCGTGACAGACCTTGTTGGTTTCGCTGTGGAGATTGGCTTCGGGAACCTTGGCGCTTCCCCCCTTGCCGGCGGGGGCGCAGCCGAACGGGGAGGCGGACGCGGCCCCGGCGATCGCCCACTTGATAAAAGATCGTCGCGAAATGTCCATCGCGCCGTCATTAAGCCATTTTCAGTGGAAGCGGAACAAGGCGGGATCGGCGAGAAAGGACTCGGCGTCGGCGGCGCCCTGCGCCATCATGATGGAAAGGCCGGAGGTCCGAAAGTCGAGCATCATGGGCTCGAGGCGCCTGGAGGGGCTCAGGCGGAAGACGCGGTGGCGGCCGGAGCGGAGAAGCGGCTGAAGGCCTTCGTCCACCAAGGCCCGGCTCGCCATGCGAGCCCTTTGGTCGATAGCGCGCCATGGAGTGCGCCATCGCAGGCCCAGTTCGTCGGCTCGGACCATCTCGAGGACGAGGATGTCGGAACACTTCGACAGGGGCTCAAAGTCGATGGGGATTGGCATCGGCACGCCGCCGTCGACCAGGCGCTTGCGGCGGCCGCGGTGGTGGAGGTCGACCGGCGGAAAGACGAAGGGAATGGCGCAGGAGGCGGCCGCGTGCTCGACGAGCGGGCCGTCCCAGTGCTCGTGACCGCCCGGAGTGAAGCGCGCGTTAACGGAGGCGCCTTCGGCGGGGCAGGAGGTGACGATGGTGAACTCGGCCTTGAGATTAATCTTGGCCGCGTCTTCGTCGACGGCGTGGTCGAAGAAGGCGCGCAGAGGATCGACCGAGAATAAGGAGATGGGCCACAGGCGCGGGCTTAAGCGCATCACGCCGCCGTCAAGGCGGCGCCAGCGCTCGAGCGCCTCGGACAAGCGGCCGAATGCCACGGCCGAGCCGTTGACCGCGCCGATGGAATAACCCATGACGGACTCGAATGAAAGGCCGCGAGCATGCAGGACTTCGAGAGCGGCGGCCTGCCACGCGCCAAGAGATCCCCCGCCTTGGAGGAAGACGCCGAGCGGGCGCTTGAGCTCAGTCTTCACGGGCGGAGAGCAGGCGCGAGTACAGCGCTTCTTGAGAGCGGACCATGCCGTCGATGTCGAACTCCGGACCGACCGAGGCGGCGGCGGCGGCGCCCATGCGCTTGCGCGCGGCGTCGTCTTTAAGGAGAGCGACGACCTTCGCGGCCAAGGCGGCGTGGTCGCCGGGTTCCACGGAGAAGCCGTTCTCCCCCTCGCGGATGAGGTCGGTGACGCCGTCGGTCGCGTAGCACACGGCGGGCCGGCCCGACTTCATGGCTTCGACGAGCGCGCGCGGCAAGCCTTCCCAGAGCGAGGTCATAACGAACACATCTGCGGCCGCGAGCCACTGCGCCGCGTCGCGGCGCCAGCCGAGGAAGAGGACCTTGCCCTCTAGGCCGAGCGCGAAGGCGCGCGCCTCGAGCTTCTTGCGCTCGGGGCCGTCGCCGAGGAAGACGAAGCGCGACTCGGGGACCTCCTTAAGGACGGCCGCTGCGGCGGCGACGAAGTCGGCGGCGTTTTTCTGAGGCTTTAAATTGCCGACGGAAACGACGAGGGATTTGTGCATGCCGACGCCGGCGGACATCTTGAGCTTCGCGGCGTCGACCTTGGCGGGCAGGCCGGCGAGCGCGACTCCCGAGCGGATGAGGACCGCGTCTTCGGGGCGGACGAGGCCGTGCGCGGCCGCGTAGGCGATGTTCGAGCGCGAGACGAAGACGAGGGCCGAAGTGAAATGAGCGCAGAGACGCTCGAGAAAAACATAAAGGGATTTCACGAACGCCGGCTGACGGTCGTGAAAGCCGAAGCCGTGATAAGTATGAACGACTATGGGAACTCCGGCGACGGCTCCCGCCAAGCGGCCCAAAATGCCGGCTTTGGAGCTGTGGGTGTGAAGAACGGTCGGACGCTCGCGCAAGAGCACGCTCGCGAGCTCGAATACCGCCAACAAATCTTGAAACGGAGAGATGTCTCGGACGAGCGAATCGACGAAGACGGTCCTAAACGACGAATCATTCGTCGCCTCATCATCGAGAATTCCCCCGCGACCGCTGATGAGGACCGGCTCGTAATAATCGCGGTTGAGATTGCGAACCGTATGGAGGGTGTTCTGCTGCGCTCCTCCGAGGTCCAGGCGGGTGATGAGATGCGCGACTTTCTCGGCCATTCGAGATGTTACTTCTTCTTCTTGGCCTTGTTCTTCAGATGGAAGTCGAGCGTGCGCTTGTAGGGGCCGACGGCGGGCGGAACCACTTTGACGGGCGTGGGATGCAAGAAATCCTTTACCTCGAGTCGCGGGAAGTAGTGGCGCACGATCTCGCGCCATTGAATACCGATCGCGGCCTGGCCCAGCGCGCCGGCGCGGGCGAAGCCGAGGCCGTTGCCGGTGCCCGCGCCCCAGACGACGACGCGCACGATCTTCTTGCCGTCCATCAGAGGCTGGAGCGTGAAGAGCGTGGAGCGAAGCGAGCCCGGCCCGAACAAATCCTCGATTTCCTTTCGGCCCGTGTAGGTCGCCTTGCCGTCGGAGCCCGTCACCTCGATGGCGCGCACGCGCCCCGTCGGCGTGCGGCCGGCGATGCGCAGTTGGCGGATGACGCCGATGTCCTTGCGGCGCTCCAGGTGCAGACGCAGGTCGTGAGCGTCGAGGATGCGCATCCAGCGCGAGGCGTTGGGCGTGGGCATCGCGGCCGACTCGCTGAAAAGTCCCTCGGGCGGAGATTCGTGGGTGTAGCGCTCGAGCTCGAGCGGCGTGCGCCAGGGGATGCGCGGCTTGGCGCTGTCCTGTACGGAGACGAGATGCTCGAGCCCCGCCTCGCCGGTGGCCGGGCCGTCTTCGGTGACGCCGCCGCTGTCGACATGCTGGAAGACGCGAGCGGGGCGGCCCGCGAGCGAGAGCGCGATGCCCTCGGTCTCGACGACCGCGGGCGAGGCTTCGCGCACCTCTCCGCTGACGCCGATCGTGCGCTGGGTGGAATCGTCGTCGAGAAGGTCGCAATGCTCGAGCGTTTGCTCGCGGTTCTCGATCGCCCAGTAGGCGGCGGTTCGCGAGACGACGGCCTGCGCGCGCAGGGCCTGGGGCGGGCTGTCCATCGGAAGCGCCATCGAGATCACGCCGATCAGGTATTGCTCGACGGGGGCTACCTGCACGAGCCGGAAGCCCCAAGGGTTGGGCACGACCTCGACGCCGCCGCGGACCTCGCGGTCGCCCGGGTCCACGCCGACCTGGTCGGCGATGACCGCGGACTTGATCAGCACGGAGCCGCGCACGGCGTCGGGCTGGAACAAAAACGGCGTCTTCGAGGTGAAAAGGATGTTGCGCGCGGAGTCACGGACCTCGACGAGGCCGTTCTCGGCGCGGTAGTCGATCTCCCATTGATCCTGGGCGCGCCCGTTGTCGCGCATCAGACCGTGCGACACGGAGGTGACTTTAAAGGAGCTGTTGGCCATCATGTAGGCGCGCGTCACCACGGCGGGGCGGCCGTCGGGGGCGCCGAACAGGCCGACGCGGATGGTGCGAGAGGAGACGGGCAAGGCGGGCTCATCGGCGGTCGAATCGAGCACGGGACGGGCGACGCGGCGCACGCCGGCGGCGGCGTCGAGGTCGCCGACGATGAAGCGGCCGGCTTTTTCATAGGACTTGCGCGCCTCGGGGTCCTTCGGGTCGAGAGAGAGCACCTTCTTGTAGGCGCGCCAGGCGGCGCGGTTGTCCCCCGCTTCGTAGAGGGCCTTGGCGAGGCCGCGCAGGGCCTCGTTGTTGGCGGGATCGACATCGACGGCCTGGCGCAAATAAGTGAGCGTGGTCTGCCGGTCGCCGGTCGCCTGGCCGGCCTCGGCGATGAGCTGGGCGGCGACGGAGATGGCGTAGGGGCCGACGCTTGAGGCGCGGCGCAAGGGGCCGTCGGCGGCCTTGGCCTTGCCGTCGAGGATGTAAGACAGGCCGAGGCCGAGATTGGCTTCCGCCTGGGTGGCGGTGTTGGAGGAGCGGTCGACGGCGCGGGTGAAGGCGTCGCGCGCTTCATGATGACGACCGGTGGCGAGGTAGGACCAGGCGCGCTGGTTCCAGGCCAGGCCGTCGGCGCCCTCGAGCAAGGAGGCCTTGAGCCACTGCGCGGTCGCGGGCTCGGGGCGGCCGAGATCGCGCAAGGTCAACGCGAGGTTCGCCTCGGGCTCGGGCGCTGAGACGCCGAGCTCGGAGAGGTAGCGCCACGCGCTCTCGGCGTCCTCGTAGCGTCCGGCGAGGAAGGCGCCGCGGGCGTTGAGCACGGCCTCCTCGGCGTCGGCCGCGCGCGCGGCCGGCGCGAGAAGCACCAGGACGGCCAGCGCCGGTGCCAGCAGGTTATTCCTCATCGATGCCGCTTCACGGATTTGGTTTTGGGCGTCGGCGCGTCTTTTTGATCGGGGTTCTGGTCATCGGACGCGGCGGCGCGTGTGAAGGGCTTCTTCTGCGGAATGGCCAAGCGCAATCGATTCAGACGCTCGGTGGCCGTCGCGCGGTAGTCGGTCGAATCCATGGCGTATATCTGGTCGGCGAGGGTCTGCATTTCATCGATCTTAAATCCTTGCGCGCGAGCGGCCGCGATGTCGGCCGTGACGGCGCGATACAGGCCGCGCAGCTTGGCTTTGTCGCGGGCCTCGTTGTCCTTGAGCATGTCGACGGCCAGCGGCGAGGTCGTGGCGGCGGGCGGGTGGCTCATCATGTCCAGGCGCTCGAGCCAGTAGAGGCCGTAGCGGTTGGCGAGAACGACGCTCGCCAGGACGACCGCCAGGGCGACGATCGTCCTGCGCTCGAGAAGGCGAAGCAGAAGGTCCATGAGGCTCAGCCCGCTTTTGGAGGCGCTGGATTCGCGGGCGGCGGAGCCTGCGTGATGGGCGGCGGAGGCGCCTGGGTGATGGGTGCCGCCGCGGGGTACACGGGACGAACGGGTAGCACGGGCGCCGGAACGGGCGCGACGGGGGCCGGCGCCGCAACGAGAGCGGGAGCGACGGGACGGACGATCGGAGCGGGAGCCGGTGCGACGGGTGCCGGCTTGGGCGCGACGGCGACGGGCGCGGGCGCCGCAGCGGGCTCGGGCTCCGGCGCGGGATTGGCCGCCCCGCCGGCTTTCGGCGTCGTGGTCAGAATGACGATCTTGTTGGCGGTCGCGGGAAGGCCCATGCACTTCTGGCCCATCTCCTCAATTTCCTGGGCGATGTACCAGGAGAGAATCTTGTGGTCGTTCTGGCGGATGTGGGAGTGGGCGAGCAAGGACATGTCGAGCAGCACCTTCATCGCGTTGGCCACGCGCGAGGACGCGCGCATCACGCCCGTGGCGAACTTGGCCGCGTTGAGGTCGTACTCCGCCACCTTTTCCATGCCCGCGAGCATGCCGGGAAGGGCCGTTAAATCCATGCCGAAGGTCCGCAGGTCACGGCGGAAGTTCTGCAGATCGTAGCCGTACATCGTGTCGTTGTCCTTCATGTTGTTCTTCGCCGCGGCGGAAATCTTTTGGGCGCGAAACAACAAATCCTCAAGCTTGGCTTTGACGACGTTGATGCGGTCGGCCGTGAGGCTGAGCGTGCCTTCCAACTGCTTGAGGCCGGGAACTAGATCCATGTCACTCCTTGAGCAGATCGTCCAGGAGATTCTCGTCGGCGGGCTGGTCCTTGGCGGCGGGCTTGCCCGTCTTGGATTTGCTCTTGTTCGCGCGCTTGGCGGTATTGGCGCGGCCCTTGGCCTTCGGGGCCGGAGCCTGCGCGGCGGGAGCGTCGGCGCCCTCGTCGACGCCGGGGACGCCCGCCGGCGCGTCGCCGGGATCCGTCAAGGTCGAACCGCTGCCGAATTCGGAGGGCGGAGCCACGTCGGCCGGATTGGAAGCCGCTTCCTTCGCGGGCTTGGCGGACTTAGAAGGAGCCTTCGCGGGCTCGTCGCCGAGCATCGAATCGAGAGTGTCCTCTTCCGGGGCCTTCTTGACGGGCGCTTTCGGCTTGACCTTCACGGGCTTGGGCTTAGGCGGGGCGGGCGGCGGCGCCGCCTTGCCCGTCAGGACGGATTTCGCGGCGGCGTTGCGTCCCACCAAGGTCTTCGCGTCGAGATCGACCTCGAATTCGTAGGCGATCGTGGGCGCGCCCGGCGCCGTGCTGCGGGCGAAGTAGTTGACCTGCACGCGGTTGCCGGCGAGCGGATCGGCCATCCACGGCGAGAGGTTTCCGTTGGACGGAGCGAGGTCCTCGAGCGCGCGCTCGAGCGTTCTGTCTCCGGGCAGCTTCCAGCTCTTGGCCAGATCGACGGCGAGCTGGCGCGGGTCCGGAGGCGGCGG
>JAYTIP010000097.1:0-6069 GCA_043731745.1 Elusimicrobiota bacterium
CGGCACCGTCAAGACCCACCGGTCGGCCATTCTCCGTCGAGGAATCCTTGTTTTTGTCATCGTCGTCATGGTTTCAATTGCGCATGCTGCTGTCACGGCATCGCCGGTAACCGCGCCCGCTGAGAGTTTTGATTACGGGAGTAGCAGTGAGTTGGCCGACGCCAAGCCGATCGTCGACTCGATCAATACGATTCAACAGTTGCAGCAACGGGATGCCGCTAAAGATGTAACTCCAGAAGAACTCAAGAAAAATGCCGTCTCACAAGCGGCGATGAAGCAGCAGCGCGACGACGCCGTGGTAAGAAATCCGAACAGCTCGCCGGTGATTAGCGCCGCCGCCGCCGCCGCCATCCAGGCCAATGACTGGCAAATGGGCCTGCAGTATGCAGACAAGGCCGTCTCTCTAGCCGAGGCGAGCAAGGATCCCAAAAAGATCGCCGACGCAATCCGTATTCGCGCCATCGGCGAATACCAGTCCGGCGACTTCGCCAAGGCGACGGCCGATTCGAAGCGCGTCATCGAGATGTTCCCCAAGGACGACAACGCGCGCATGATTTACGAGTCGTCGAAGAACCGGACCCAATCCAACAAAGCCATTGCGGTCGCAGTCGGAGCGCCTTGGCCGAAGGAGTTGCCCCGTCCGTCTGTGTGGCAGGACCCGAGAGTCGAGGCCGCCGGCGTGCGCGCGGCCGACCGTCAGGCGGCCATCAAGCGGCTCGAGGACGCGATGCGCCTGCTCCAGTCCGGCCAGGCGCAGGAAGCGCTCAACGCGGCGGACGCGGCCCAGCGCCGGGACCCGACGCTCGCCGACGCCTACCTGCAACGCGGCTTGGCGTGGTCGGCGCTCAATGAGCTCGCGAAGGCGTTGATCGAAGTGACTAAGGCCATCGGCCTGTGGACGATCCAGGGCAAGAACGAGAACCTGCCCGCCGCCTACGCGTTGCGCGCGCAGCTCGACAACGGTCTCAACGATTATCCGACGGCCCTGTCCGACGCCGACAAGGCGCTAACCTACAACCCTGCGTTCGCGCCCGGCTTCCTGCAGCGCGCGAAGGCGGGGGAGGCGATCGGCAAGGATGTGCAGCGCGCGCTCGACGACTACAAGCGCGCCGCCGAGCTCGACCCGAATTTCCGCGCGAGTTACGAGGACGCCGTGAGCCGTTTGGCCGCCGGCAAGCCCAAGGCCGCGAACCCGTCGTCGTCGCGTGACTGGTTCCGCCTCGCGGTCAGCGGCGCGGTGGCGCTGTTCCTGATCTTCTTGGCCGCGGTGTGGCGGTTCACGCGGCGCAGGCGGCCCGAGGCGGCGATCGGATTTAAGTCCGAGCGCAAGGAGCTCGACTCGCAGTACGACATCGTCGAGCAAATCGGCGAAGGCGGTATGGGCGCGGTCTATAAAGGATGGGACAAGGTGCTCAAGCGGCCGGTCGCGATCAAGAAGCTGCGCTCCGAACTGTCGGGCAACCCGCGCGAGCGCGAACGGTTCGTTAAAGAAGCGGAGATGGTGGCGTCTTTGCACCACCCGCATATCGTCGCCATCCACACCATCATCCGCGACAAAGAGGACACCTTCCTGGTCTTCGAGTATGTTTCGGGCAAGACCTTGCATGACCTGCTCAACGAAAGCCTGGGCCGGCGCCTGCCGCCGGCGCGCGCGCTCGAGATTTTGCGCTCGATCTCCGAGGCCGTCGATCACGCGCACGGAAGGCATGTGATTCACCGCGACATGAAGCCCTCGAATGTCATGCTCGCCGACGGGGGTTGGGTGAAGGTGATGGATTTCGGCATCGCGCGCATGGTCATCGATTCCCTGCTGACGACCACGAACACCATCGTTGGAACCCCTGTCTACATGGCCCCGGAACAGGCCATGGGCGTGGTCGTGAAAGAATCCGATGTGTTCGCCCTGGGAGTCACTTTATACGAGCTTTTGACGGGTTCGCTTCCTTTTAGAGGGCCCAACGAGATGAACGACAAGATGGAGGGGCGTTTCGTGGCGGCCTCCGTGCTCGTGCCGGATTTGGGGCCTTCCATCGACGGCGTCCTCAAGCGCGCCCTCGCGTCGCGTGCGGAGGACCGGTTCCACTCGTGCGGGGACCTTTATCAGGCCGCGGTGCGCGCTTTGAGCGGCCAGGTCACCCCCGCCACGGGGCGGTAAAAACTCGGTAAAGGCACCCCCTTTCCTTGACAAAAAATCAGGGGAGGGCTACACTTCGAACAAGCTATGAGTGTGAGTTTAAGTCCCATCGCGCCGCGCTACGCGGTTTCTGATGCGGACGACCCGTTTAAGAAGTACTGGTGGGCGATCCTCGCGGGATTCGCTTTTACCGCTCTTTGGCTGCTCCTGCCCATGATGGGGGAGAAATCGGTCGGATCCGTGTCGATCGACGCGAGCAAGCCCAAGAGCGATCCCAATGTCGAGCAAAGCCTGTCGGCCGACGACGCGTCGGGCGGCGGCATCAATTTGTCGATGGAAGGCACCGGGCACGCCCGTAAAGAAGACGGCCAACTCGGCTCGTCTTTGTTCCTCGCTCCCGACGAGGCTCCGGCCACTACCGCCGCGGCGACGGCGGGCCTGGGATCTTCGAGCGGCGCGTCGGGCTCCGGCTCTTTGGCGAGCGCATTGAAGAAGGTCAGCGAAAAGTCAGACGGCGGCTGGGGAGAGAAGGCGCAGAAGGCCTTCACCTCGCCCAAGCTCGGCGGCGGCTCGCTGTCCGGCATGGGGGCCGCGTCGGGCGGCTCGGCGGGCTCCGCGGGCGGCGGCACGAGCGCGTTCGGCTCGAAGAGCGCCAATGTCGGGTACGGCGCGACGCGCGGCTTGTCGGGCAATGTCGCGGATGTGCAGGCGCCGATGGCGAAGGGCGGCCTCTCGATGCTCTCGGCGATCTCCGACCAGTCTCTCGCGGCCGCCCGCAACATGAGCAACGACGGCTCGCGCAGCGGCGCCAGCCAGGCTTTCGACGGCGCCAAGGGCGGCAGCAAGATCGGCGGCAAAGGCGCGGCACTCGCCGGTGGATACGCGGCCCTCGACGCAGCGCCTCTCAATTTGAAGGACGCCGACCCCAAGCTCAACGGCAAGAAGATCGAAGCCCCGCCCGCCGCCGACATGGGCGACAGCAAGTACAAGGGCAACGACGATCAGCTCGCCAAGCAGATCGCCATGCAGGTCGCCGGCGCCGTGATCGGCGGCGTGATCGGCGGCCCTTTCGGCGGCATCGTCACCAACGCGGTGATGTCGGCTCTCCAGAAGCAGATGGACCAGCAGGACAAGATTCACCAGATGGAAGAACAGAATCAGCTCAATCAGCAGCGACGCCGTCTCGGTCTGCCCCCTGCCGCATCCAGCACCGGCGGTTGATCGGATTTATCTAGACGCACCGGAGGAAGTCATATGGACTCGAAAATGCCCCAGATCAAGACCGAAGTCAATAAGGTCGACGACGGCAAGAAGAAGTCTTCAGGGCTTCTCGGCCTTCTCGGGGGCGGCGGCGGGGGCGCGGGCGGCGGTCTGGGCGGCCTCGGCGCGGGTGCGGCGAGCGGCGGCGGCCTGCTGGCGACGAAAGCGGGCATGATCGCCTTGGTTCTCATGGGCTCGGCGGTCGCCGGCGGCATCGGCCTCGCGGGCTACAAGATGTTCGGGCCCAACGACGCGGACAAGGTGGGAGGGGCCAGCCTCCAGCTCTTCCAGCCCAAGCCGCAGGCCGCCGATCCGAACGCGGTCGCGCCGGTCAACGCGGACGGCTCTTCGGCTTCACTCAATTACATGGCGCAGGCGGCGGCCAAGGTCAAGACGGCCGACGGCGCCGACGCGGCTCCGACGGACAAGACGGCCGGGAGCGCGGCTGCGGACGCGGCGGCCCAAGCGGCCAAGGACAAGGCGCTCAACGACGCTTCGGCTCGGACCAAGGGCAACGAAGGCCCGATCAATTCCGGCGGCGGCGCGGGCGCGGTGGGCTCGATGGGCAAGGGCCTGGCGGGCGTTAAGAAGCTCGGCGCGCTGTCGGGCGCGGGCGGATCGAGCGGCGGAGGCTCGGTGAGCTCGAGCGCTCGCGGCGGCAATCTCGGCGACGGCTTGACGGCCGGCTCGCGCAACGGCGCCACCAGCGGGTTCGTTAAGGGCGGGCCCGGCGCGAAGGGCAACGCCTCTTCGTCTCGCGGCGCGATGGCGGGACGCGGGCGCAACGCGACGGCGCAGATGCGGAGCATCATCGGCGACCACCAGGGCGGCAAGGTGAATTCGAGCTTCGCGGCGGGCAAGACCTACGACGGCTCGGCCACGCAGAGCGGCGGGGCGATCGGGCCGGACGGCAGCGCTATCGGCATGGACGGCGTGGGTGACGGCAAGGGGGCGCAGCCGAAGTCGCTCGAGGCCAACTCGGCGAAGAACTCGAAGGATCAGCAGCCTCCGATTCCGAAGACCGTCGACATGGTTTCGCCTTGGACTGCGGCGGTCGCGCGGGCACAGATGCTTATGGTGCTCGCCTTGGCGCTCGCCTTCCTGGCGTCTAAGGTGTATATCCCCTGGGTTCGTATCGCCATCGGTATCGCGATCATGGCGATCGGCGGCTACATCGGCGTTCTTGCCGGCCAGATCATGAGCGGCAAGCATAAACAAGAACTTTTGGGAGGGCTCGTCAGAGCCGCCGCGGTCGGGACTATCATCATGGGTGCCATGACCATGGCTTCGGGTAATAAAGAGGATTGTAAGGATCCCGGCAACTCGACGACGACATCTGAGACCACCAAATCGACGCCCAACGCCGACGGGTCGGTCACGAAGACGACGACGACCTCGGGTGGCGCCGCGACCGGCATCATGAGCCTGCCGCCGCCCCTGCTGTATGGCGGTGGGATCGTCGCGATCGGACTGCTCGGCTCGTTCTTCGCTCCGAAGCCGAAGCCGATCCAACTCGAGGACGGCGAGAAGAAGCCTGATGTCCGCATCGAGCAGCGGGTGAATCCCACGCGCTACACGGTCTAAAGGACGAGTCGGTATTAGAGGTGCCGGGGGGATTCCAACCCCGGCGCCTCTCTCATTCGGAAAAACGATTTAAACGCATTTTCGGCATTGGGTAAAAAGATAGTAACGGTGGCTCGATTCCTTGACAAAGAATTGGGCCAGGGCTACACTGCCATAGTCGCAGGAAACCGATTTCTAGGGCGTCAAAGCCCCGCGTAGGACGGAGCAAAAGTTATGGACACGAACAAAGATTCTGCGGTCTCGGACGTTCCGACCTTCAAGGTCGCGCGCGTCGGCAACGACCGCAAGAAAAAGGGTGCGGGCTTCTCTTTTCTGCGTAGCGCCGGTTCGCGTGGAGCTTGGTCGGGGGCTACGGGTGGCGCGGGTGCCGGCGGAGCGGCGGGCGGACTGAGCGGTGCTGGCGGATTCTTGGCTTCCAAATTTGTCCAGGCGATGTTGACCATTATGGTCGCTGGCATGATGGGATCTGCCGCGATTTACATGGGCGCTCACATGGGTGGCGACGAGACTGTGGCCAAAAAGAAGCCGGACATTTTTGCTGGCAAAGACATTAAGATAGAGGGCGATACCACTAATCTTCCCGGCAACACCAACACCATCCCGAACTCTCTTGGCTACCTGTCCGGCAGCAGGGACGGCATGACGGCGGAGGAGCGCGCCAAGAAAGAGGCCGAAGCGGCCGAGGCGCAGCGCATCGCCGATGAAGAGGCCAAGAAGAAGGCCGATGCCGAGAAGACGGCGGGCAACCCGGCTGTGGATCCCAACGCCCTACTGGCGTCGGCCAAGGCCGACGGCGGCGGCAACAAGGGTCCCGGTCTCGGGAAGAAATTCGGTTCGCTGAGCTCGAGCTTCGGCGGTTCGTCTTTGTCGGGCGGCTCCGGAATGTCCGGCGGCGTGGGCCGTTCGTTCGGCGGCGGCGCCGGAGGCTCAATTGCCAAAGGCAGCAACGGCAAGCTGTCGGGTGCCGCGATGACGGCGCGTCCCACTTTCTCGAAGGCGGGCAATTCCCGCGCCGCCGCTAGCAACGTGAAAGGCTTCGCGCGCAGGCAGCTGATGGGCACGAACAATTTGTCCCGCAAGGCTGCGACGGC
>JAYTIP010000098.1:0-5949 GCA_043731745.1 Elusimicrobiota bacterium
AACCCTCCCTACATCCCGAGCAAGGAAGTCCTGAAGCTCGAGCCCGAGGTGCTCAAAGAGCCCATCATGGCGCTCGACGGCGGCAAGGACGGCCTCGACGCCATCCGCGCCATCACCGCGATGGCGCCCAAGATGCTGCGCCCCGGCGGCTACCTGGCCATGGAAATCGGCTCCAAGCAGGGGCCGGCGGTGTCCAAGCTGTTCACCGCGGCCGGCCTGGAAGGCGTGCATGTGAAGAAGGACGCGCAGGGCCTCGAGCGCTTCGCGATCGGCTCACTCCCGATCTGACCTTCGCGCCTTCGTTTCTCAAAAAATTCGGTTGAGAAAAATAAGGCATTTCACATCTCGCGCGAGATGTAATAAACCCTTTTAATTAAACGATTTTTTTTTAAAAAACGCAGGATTTTGCGAGCGTAAGTCCGAGCGGGGGAAAAATGGTAAATTCACATTCCCATGGATAAGCTCGTCATCGAAGGCGGAAAGCCGCTGTACGGTTCGATCAAGATCAGCGGCGCCAAAAACGCGGCGCTCCCAATTTTGATCGCGACCTTGCTCACGGACGAGCCGTGCGTGATCGAGAATGTGCCCTCGACCTTGCGCGATTTGCGTACCACCTTTCGCCTGCTTGAAAGCTTAGGCAAGAAGGTCGTCGTGGAGGGCTCGACGGTGAAGGTGCTGTCGACGGGCTCGCTCAAGACGCAGGCCCCGTATGAGATCGTCAAGCAGATGCGCGCCTCGGTGCTGGCGGCCGGCCCCTTGCTCGCCCGGTTCGGCCTCGTGCGCGTGCCAATTCCCGGCGGCTGCGCGATCGGCCTGCGACCGATCGACATTCACCTGAAGGGCTTCGAGACGATGGGTGCGCGGCGCATCGCCGACCAGGGCGACATCATCATGTCCGCGCCGAAGCTCAAGGCGACCGTGATCAAGCTGCGTTTCCCGAGCGTGGGCGCCACCCAAAACCTCATGATGGCGGCCGCGGCGACGGAGGGGAAGACCACGATCAAGAACGCGGCGCGAGAGCCGGAGATGGAGGACCTGGGCGTGTTCCTGTCGCGCCTGGGCGCCAAGGTCTCCGGCGTGGGCACGGCGACGGTGACCGTTGAGGGCCGGGCCAAGCTTCACGGCGCCAAGCACCGCGTCATCCCCGATCGCATCGAGGCCGGAACCTTCTTGCTCGCCGCGGCCGCCGCGCGTGGGCGCGTGAAGCTCATCGGCGCCGAGGCCTCCCACCTGAGCGCCGTGCTCGTCGCGCTGAAGAAGGCCGGCGCGAAGATCAAAACCGGCAAGGGCTGGATCGAACTGACGATGGAGCGCCGGCCGAAGGCCGTGTCGATCGTCACGAAGCCCCATCCCGGGTTCCCGACCGACCTGCAGGCGCCGTGGATGGCGCTGATGACGCTGTGCACGGGCTTCGCCAAGGTGACGGAGACGGTGTTCGAAAACCGCTTTCTTCATGCCGCCGAGCTCGGTCGCATGGGCGCGCAAATCGCCGTGTCCGGGCGTACCGCCGTCGTCGCGGGCCAGGAGCGCCTGTCGGGAGCGCCCATCATGGCCTCCGACATTCGCGCGGGGGCGTCCTTGCTCGTCGCCGGCGTGGCGGCGAAGGGCAAGACGACTATCCAGCGCGTCTATCACATCGATCGCGGCTACGAGTTCGTCGAGAAGAAGCTGGCAGGCGCGGGCGCCCGCGTCGAGCGCCAGAAATGACGGTCGCCGCCGCGCTCGCCGCGCTTGAGGCGCGCCAGGAGACGAAGATCGTCCTCGGCCTCGACCGCGTGCGCTCGCACCTGGCGCGGCTGGGGAACCCGCACCTGAAGGTGCCGATTTTCCATGTGGCGGGCACCAACGGCAAGGGCTCGACTTGCGCCATGCTCGCCTCCGTGCTCAAGGAGTCGGGCCGCAAGACCGGGCTTTACATCTCGCCTCACCTGCTCAGCGTGCGCGAGCGTATTTCGGTGAACGGCAAGGCGATTTCCGAGGCGGCGTTCGCGCGATTAATAACGCGCGCTCTCGAGGCCGACCCGCAGGAGAAGCTCACCTACTTCGAATTGCTCACCTCGATCGCCTTCCTGCACTTCGCCGAGGAGAATTGCGCGGTGACCGTGCTCGAGACGGGCCTGGGCGGCCTGCTCGACGCGACCAACGTGGTGCCGGCGCCGCTGGCCGCGATCGTGACCTCGATCGACTTCGACCACCAGGCTTTTTTGGGCGACACCTTGCCCGCCATCGCGCGCCAGAAGACCGGGATTTTTAAAGCCGGGCGGCCCGCCGTGCATCCCGACCTCCCCGTGCTTCGTAATGCGTCCTTACGCGGCATGCCGTTCGTGGTGCGCCGCCCGTGGGCGACGGTGAGCACGGACTGGGCGCGCGGCCGTCAGATTCTACGCGCGCCGTCGGGGAAAACTTACGCGTTGTCCTTGCTCGGTTCGCGCCAAGGCTGGAACGCGGCTCTCGCCCACGCCGCGGTCGACGCCTCCGGTCTCGTCGTGAGCGACGCGGCGTGGACGAAGGGCCTCGCCGGCGTCGCCTGGCCCGGGCGCTTTGAGCCCATCAAGTTCGGCCAAAAGACCTTGATCGTCGACGGCGGCCACAATCCCGAGGCCGCGCGCGCCCTCGCGGCGACCTGGAGCGACTCTCCCTTCTCGCGCCGGCCCGCCCGCTGGATTTTGGGCATCATGAAGGACAAGGATACGCGCGGCGTCCTGAAGCCTCTCGCGCCCTATTTGCGCGACGTCGTGATCGTCCGTCCGCCGAGCCCGCGCGCCATGGACCCAATGGAGTTCGCCGCCGTCGTGAAGCGAGTCGCGCCGAAGGCGCGCATCACCGTGGAAAGCGATCCGCGCAAGGCGATCGATTCCTGGAAGCGCGACAAGAAAAGTCCGGCCGTCGCCGTTTGCGCCGGCTCGTTATACCTTGCCGGCGCCGCGTTGAAGGCGGTGGGACGAAAATGAAAAATCTGTCGGTCGGTATGGACGTCGGTGGAACATTTACCAAAATAGGTTTGGTGGACCCGAAGGGTAATGTCGTTCGCTCGGTTCAGATCCCCACCGAGCCAAACAAAGGCCCGTTAAATTTCGTCCGCCGCGCAGCGGCGATAATCAAGGATTGGGAATTCAAATCCGTCGGGTTAGGCTTAGCCGGGGGCGTGGATGCTAGGACCGGAACTCTTCTGTTCGTTCCCAACCTCAAGGGCTGGACCGGCTTTTCGTTCAAAAAAGCTTTCTCGAAGTCGTTAGGCGTAACCGTACATGTTGACAACGACGCCAATGTCGCCGTCTGGGGCGGTTACGTCGTCGCGTTGAAGAAAAAGCCCAAGACCGTCATCGGCGTCACCCTCGGCACCGGCGTCGGCGGCGGGCTCGTCATCGACGGCCGTCTGCACCACGGCGCCACCGGCTCCGCGGGCGAGATCGGCCACCTCACCTTGGAGCTCAACGGCCCCAAGTGCGCTTGCGGCCGGCGCGGCTGCCTCGAGGCGTACGCGGGCACCGCCGGCATTCAGCGCCTCGCGCGCGAGCTCATGCGCCGCCCGCCCTCGCCCCTCACGCCCAAGGCCGTCGACGACGCCGCCAAGGCCGGCGACCGCGGCGCGCGCGCGGTGTGGGAGACGGTCGGTACGCGCCTGGGCCAAGGGCTCGCGAGCCTGATCCTCGTGCTTAACCCCGACGCGGTTCTCATCCTCGGCGGCGTGGCGCGCGCGGGGGACCTCGTGCTCGACCCCGTGCGCCGCGTGTTCGCGGCGCAGCCTTTCCGCGAGCCGTTTAAGAAGGTCGTGCTGTCCGCCCCGCTCGACCGTGACTGGGGAGTGGTCGGCGCGGCCCTTCTGTCGCGGGAGCGCCGTTGATTCGAGCCGCCTTCCTCGTTTTCGCCTTGGCGGCCGTCGCGCGAGCGGAGGACTACGCGTTGCCGGCGCCGCCCCCGGGGCCGCGCCTGGACTACGAGGCGGACACGGTGGAGTTCGACTCCGACAAGCAGCTCCTCCATCTGCGCGATCATGTGGTGCTCCACGAATCGACGATGACGGTCAAAGGCAAGGAGCTGTGGATCGACACCGAGCGCCGCCGCGGGCGCTCCAACGGCCCGCTCCTCGTCGAAGATGGCGTCTCCGCCGTGTACGGCGAGTCCGGCGAGTTCGACTTCGCCAAGCACACCGGCCACCTCGAGCACACGAGCGCCGGGCACGCCGACTGGCGCATCCACGCTGATTCCGCGAACGTGGGCGAAAACCGTCGGCTTGATTACGCGGGCGCGGTGTTCACGAGCTGCAGCGCCAAGCCCCCGCACTATCACTTTCACGCGACGAGCATCACGGTCAAGCCCAAGAAGAGCATGCTCGCGCGCAACGCCGTGTTCTACCTCGGCGAGGTGCCCGTCTTCTATCTGCCCTTTCTCTATAAGTCGCTGTCGCCGCGTCACTGGCTGCGCTGGAAGACCTCGCCCGGCTTCGACCGCCGCAACGGCCCGTTCGTGAAAAATACTTTGACGACCGAGCACGGAGAGACCGTCTACAGCAAGCTCTACGCCGACTACTACGCGAAGCAAGGCTTCGGCTGGGGCGGCGAGCTGCACCGGCGCGACGGCGAGGAGTCGCGCGGCGCGTTGTTCGGCTACACGATCAAGGAGACCTCGACGGGCGACCGGCGCTGGGCCCTGCTCGGCCAGCAATACCAGGCGCTGTTCTCCTCGACCTCGTTCCAGGGCCGCCTGCAGCTGCAGTCCGACTCCGACTTCAACAACAACTACGCGCGCTCGAGCACCTTCCGCGTCACCCCCGAGCTGATCAACAGCGGCGCGTTCACGCATCGATTTTCGCAGGCCACCGCGCGTCTGTCGTACTCGCGCCTCGACACGGCGACGGTCGACCGCCGCCGTTTTCAGAAAACCTCGGAGAGCTATCCGCGCTTCGACATCTTGAGCACGCCCCTGCGCTTCGGCCGCCTGCCCTGGCTCAACACTTTGAACGGTTTCGCGGACAATACTTACGCGAAGGGCCGCCCCTACATCGAGAAGACCGTCGGCGGCGGCTGGGAGGGCACGCGCACCTTCGCGCTGATGCACGGCGTCAGCTTCGCGCCCAAGCTCGGCGTGCAGGAGACCTACTACAACCGCTTCGACCAGCTCGCCGTCTCCGGCTCCACGACGACCAAGCTCGACGCGACGATCGCGCGTCCCGCCGCCGCCGGGACCTTGCGCTTCGACACGCCGCTGGGCGGCGTGGACCTGACAGAGTCCTACCGCGAGCGCCTGCAATCGGGCTCCTACCGCCAGGACCGCTCGGCGATCGACAAGGGCGTCGAGGAGAACCTGCTCACGCTCTCCGACGTGTTCATCCCGGCCCCGCGCATGTACGCGCGTCTGTCCTCCGGTTACGATTTTCGCACCTTCCGCGATCACACCGTGGGCTTTCGCCGTCGAGTGCAGCCGGTGATCGCCGACGCGAGTTGGGCACCGAGCTCCCGCCTGAACCTGACCGTGCGCGACGAGTACGGTCTCGATATCGGCAACCAAGCCTCCATCGTCGACGCGCGCTGGGGCGACGACGAGGGTGCGGCGATCGGCGGCGGCTTCGCCTGGAACGCGGCCAATTCGCGCCAGTATGTGGCCAGCTTCGACTTCGCGGTCGCCCCGTCCTCGCCGACCTGGCGCGTGGCCTTCGGCGTTCGCGGCATGGCCGAGAGCTCGCGCGGCCTGGGCGGCCTTCACGGGTTCACGCTCTTCGAAAAGGAGTTCTCCTGGACCAAGCGTTGGCACGATTTCTACACCAAGGTCGCCGGCCGTTTCCGCCCCGGCGGCGTCGGCGAGGCCTCGATCCGCGTCGACCTCAAGTTCGGCACCTTCGACCCCAAGAACGCCCCGCACCGCGACTGGGAGACCGAACTCTTCCCCGAACGCTCCACCCAGGACGATCTTCGCCCGTAAAGCAACAACTAGGGGTCTGACCCCTGTTTG
>JAYTIP010000099.1:0-3233 GCA_043731745.1 Elusimicrobiota bacterium
CCGCCGCCGTCACGCCCCCGCGCTTGAAGATCCAGTGCGTGTAGGTGCCGATAACGCCCACCACCGCCGTCGCCGCGATCGCGTAAGCCAGCGGGAAGGAGAGGTGCTCAGCCAAGGACAACAGCAGGAGGTAGAACAGCACGATGCCCGCGCCCACGAGGAGGTACTGCACGGGGTGCAGGCGCTGCTTGAGGAAGAACTCGACGAAGAAGAACACGACTAAGGTGAGGAAGATGAACATGGTCGCGTACTGAATGGCGCGCGTCGTGGCGCGGTAGTAGTCCACGGGAACGGCGAAGTCGACACCGAAGCGCGTCGCTCCCCACGAACGAGCGTCGCCGAACCAATATTGAGGAATACTTCGATTGATGTCTTGTACGACCCAAGACGCCGTGAAGCCATTTTGGTCGACGGACTTCGAGTCCGGGAAAAAGGGCCCCCTGAACTCGGGCGACTTCCACGGCGAACGCACGGTCACGGTCGTCGTCTTGCCTATCGGTATGAAACCGACCTGCTGGCTTCCTCGCAGTTTCATCGCCGCCGAGAACGGCACCTCGCCGCGCGGCTCGCGGTGAAGCTTCGCCTCGAGCGCTCCGGCCAGTTGGTCGGAGGTTTCGGTGATCGGCTGAAGCGGCAGCTTCTCACCACCCCATTCCAGAATCGGTGCGCTCTTGATTCCGCGCAGATCCGAAACGCCGACGATGAGCTTGGCCTGTGTCCAGTCCGGAGTCATTTCGTGCTGGGCAAGGATGGCGGCGATATTCGCTGGAAAAGATCCTTCGATCTTAAGATCGCTCGAATACACGGACGTCTTGCAGATGCCGTGACTCAGGAGTTCTGTGCCGAAAACACCGTTCACCGACAATCGTTCCGGAAGAAACCACGCGACCATCGATTCGTAGGCGGGCTGGCCGCGACCGTCCTTCACCTGCATTCGCACCGGCACGCGCAGCATCGGTCCCGAGAGATCCTGAGGCTCTCCCCAAGCGGCGACGAGGCCTTTGCGAATCTGATTCCAGGAGTCCTGGCGCGACGCGACGGTCGAGGCGATCATCCACGACGCGACGATGAGGAGAATCCCCATAAAGCCCACGCTCATGATTTTTCCCGTGATCGAAGTCTTCATTTTAATTCCTCCCCCGTCAGCCGCCGTTTCAATTCGTCGCACCGCTTCACGAGTGCGAAGTAATCGGCGCTGATCACCGAGTACTTGAGCTTCTCCTGTCGAATCTCCTCCAACTGCTGTTCGAGCTCGGCCCGGTCGTTCGTGTTATCCATGTTTCTCTTATTTCTGTCTAGACAGAAAACTTACATCAAAAAAAATCATCACGAGCTAAGCCCCAGCAACGACACCGCCTTTCCCCCCAAGGTCAGGAACTTCCTCACCAAAGGGGTCGGCAGGCGTCTTACGTCCTCGTACCACTTTGAAAAGGTCTCAAAGAAGCCCAACATCTCGCCCACGCGCTTCTTCGCGTAGGGGTCGTCGAGCTCGTCCACGGCCGAGCGAAGTTCGCGCATCCAGGGGTCGATCTCGCGGCGCTTCTGCTCGGACACGGCCTGGCGGAACATGTCCCAGACGTCGGCGTGGGTCTCGAAATACTCGCGCCGGCTGCCCAGCACGCGCGTGGGCTTGACCATACCCCAATTCTGGAGCTCGCGCAGGCTGTTGCTGACGTGCGAGCGCGCCACGGACAGAGACTCGGATATCTCCTCGGCGTCGAGCGGCTTGGGTGAGAGAAAGAGCAGCGCGTGGATTTGGCACTCCGTCCGGTTCAGCCCCCAATGGCTGGCCATCTCGCCGTACCGGGAGATGAACTTCTGGGACTTCTCGGATAGCTTAGGCATCGGTTTCTCTTGTTTCTGATTATACAGTCGAAACAGAAATTTGTCAACCCCTACGCAACAACTAGGGGTCTGACCCCGTCGTGTACGCGAGCGCCATTGACTGACGCGTGAGGATGAGTCATCCTACGGGGCGATGATGACCTCCGAAGACAAAGAGAAGGTGCGCGCGGCGGTGGCGAAGGCCGAGTCGGTGCTTAGGGCCGAGATAGTGCCCGCGGTGTTCACTCAGAGCAGCCCCTACCCGGAATCCGTCTGGGCCGGAGCGGGCGCCGGCATGAGCCTCGCCGTCGCCGCGCTCTTCCTCTTGGACATTTTTCACCCGTTGTGGCTGCCGCTGTCGCGCCTGATACCGTGGGTGCCCGCCGCCGGTCTTGTCGGGGCGATGTTGGGTCGCTGGTGCTTGCCGATTAAGCGCGCGCTGATCGGAAAAAGCCGCATGCAGGACGCCGTCGAACGGCGCGCCAAGGAAGTTTTCTACGACCACGGCGTCGCCGCGACGACCGGACGCGACGGCGTGCTGATCTTCGCGAGCCTGCTCGAGCGGCGCGTGATCGTGCTGGCCGACGAGACGATACGGGCTAAGATCAAGCCCGACGCCTGGGACGCGGCGATCGCGGAGATGACGCGGCATTGCGGCGACGGTCGCACGGCCGACGGGCTCAGCGGCGCGGTCGAGAAAATCGGCGCGGCGCTTACGGCCGCCGGGTTCGGCGGAACGCCGAACTCCAATCAACTCGGCGACGAACCCATCGAAGGAGACGGCCGATGATTCGCTCCCTCCTGCTCGCGTTGCTCTTCGTCGCGCCTGCCTCCGCGTTCGAGGTGCCCTTCCTGGCCGGCCGCGTCACCGACAACGCGGGCCTGCTTTCGCCTGAGGCCAACCAGGCGCTCACCGCTAAGCTCAAGGACTACGAGACGCGCACCGGGCATCAGGTGGCCGTTCTCACGGTGACCTCGCTCGAGGGCGCCCCGCTCGAGGAGTTCGCGCACAAGACCTTCCGCACCTGGGCCCTAGGCCGCAAGGGGATCAACGACGGCGTTCTTTTCGTGATCTCCAAGAACGACCGCAAGCTGCGCATCGAGGTCGGCTCCGGCCTCGAGGGCAGCATCCCCGACGCTATCGCGGGGCGCATCGTCGCCGATACGGTCGTGCCGAAATTCCGCTCCGGCGACTTCGCGGGCGGCGTCGCGGCGGGCGCCGACGCGATCATGGCCGCGGGTGAAGGGCTTTATGTTCCCCCCACACGCACGGCGCGCTCCGGTCGCGACGCCTCCAATGGATTTAACGGCATGGGCGACAACATCCTCGAGAAACTTCTAATCAGCGCCTTCGTCTTCGGCCTCCTGGGTCTCTTCGAGGTCGTCGGCATCATCGAGCCCGGCGCCGG
>JAYTIP010000100.1:0-5469 GCA_043731745.1 Elusimicrobiota bacterium
GCGTACAGCTTGGCCGTGTTCGCGCGGACCCGCGTCGTCGCGAGCTCCTCACGGGCCGTGATCAGCGCGGCCTTCGCCGCCTGCTCGGCCTCCACCGACTTGATCATCAGCGTCTTGATCTCGCCCGGCAGCACCACGTCCTTCACGCCGCACGACGCCAGCTCGAGGCCGGCCTCTGCCGCGAGCGGTCGGATCTTCTCCGTCAGCTCGTCGGTCAGCGCCGTCTTCTTCGCCAGCAGCTCGTCCAGCGTCAGGTCCGCCACGATCGCTCGAACCGCCAACTGCAGCTGCTCGTACAGATACGTCGTGTACACCTGGACCTTCGTCACCGCCTTCGCGGGATCCTGCAGCCGGTACAGCGCCGTCAGGTTCATCCGCACCGGCATCTTGTCCTTCGTCAGGACCTCCTGACCCGTCACCGCCAGCGACGTCAGCCGGCAGTCGAACAGGTACGCCTCCCGGCGCGGGAAGTACTTCGACAGGAAGTACGAACCCGGACCGAGCGTCTTCTCCAGCCGGCCGTCGGCAAACACCACGGCCTTCTGGTACTCCATCACCGCCAGTCGCGCGAACAACATACGCATCACCTCTCTTTTTTATTTTCACGTCAGATCGGCCCCGCCGTCGTCGTCGACCCCCGGTTCCCGGACGGGCTTGGCGAACCGTCTCGCCTCGCGCAAAGTCCTTCTTCCGTTGCGATACGCCGCAGGATCTCCGTGACGACGGAGCTTTTTTGTCTCGTTCGCTTAACAGGCGAGTGCTCTACCACTGAGCTACCTTTTGCAAGGAGGGGAGTCGAACCCCCGACATTTGACGATCAACGCGGTACGCGCTTCACCATAGGCGGGCGCGCCGCTCCCGTCAAATCTTGAAATCGGGCCCCGTCGTTCTTCGATCCCGGCCTCGGGGCGGGAGGGGCGAAACGGTCTCGCTCCCCGCAAAGCCCCTCGTCCGTCGCGATGCTCTGCCGGATCTCCGTGACGACGGAGCTTTTCGATGCGCCTCTCGGCGCTTGGCTGCCATTAGCACTCCTTTCGGAGTCGGGGAATCGAACCCCTTGTTTTGACGATCACCGCAGGACGCGCCAGGCCAAGGACCAGCGTGCTGCTCCCGTCAAAATGGTGGGCTCGGAGGGAATTGAACCCCCACGCGCGTCTCGCGCCCGCGGCTCTCGACCGCGGATGTCTTCCATTCCATCACGAGCCCGAAATCGTAGCCCCTGGCGGTACCGCCCCGCCGCTTCCCGGTTGAGAACCGGGCGTCCTGACTATTAGACGAAGAGGCCATCTGTGAAAATTTAGCGGGAGTGGGACTCGAACCCACCATCAGGAGCGTATGAGACTCCCCGGCTACCCTGAACCGCTTCCCGCCGTCTTGACCGGAGAGGGACTCGAACCCCCATGCCCGCGTTTTTGAGACGCGTCTGTCTTCCATTCCAGCATCCGGCCGATTTGGTGCCGATAGCAGGACTCGAACCTGCACTCTCCGCGTTCTGAACGCGGTGCCTCTTCCGTTGGGCTACATCGGCGAAATGGAGCGGGATAGGGGTATCGCGCCCCTCTGTTCCGGATGGTAGCCGGATGCCTGACTTCTCGGCCAATCCCGCGATTGGTCTGGGTTGAGGGAGTCGAACCCCCGCCACTCCCGTCCGAGGGGAGTACGCTTCCGTAACGCTTAACCCAGAAAGTCGGTTCCCCGGCCTTGAATCGAACAAGGTCCTTCTCTTTGTAGGAGAGACACGCTACCGTTACGCCACCGGGGAGTGGAGCCCTCGCCAGGAGTTGAACCCGGACCTGCTCGTTCGAAGCGAGCCGTGATGGCCGTTTCACCACGAAGGCAAATGGCTGCGGGAGTCGGACTCGAACCGACATCGGCCGGTTAACAGCCGGCTTCCTTACCAATTAGGGACCCCGCATATAAATCTGGCGGCCGCGACGGGACTCGAACCCGCTTCGACTGGATCGACAATCCAGCACCTCGTCTCTTCGGTCTCGCAGCCTGAAATCGACGGCCCCCGCCCTCGCCGGGTCCTCGGCCCGGCGAGGGCACACTACGGGGGGATCAATCCCCGCGAATAGATCGGAAGCCTCGCCGGGAGTCGAACCCGGACTTGGACCTTAGAAGGGTCCCGCGCTGCATTACGCCACGAGGCTGGAGACACGGGCCGGATTCGCACCGGCGTATAGCGGTTTTGCGGACCGCGGCCTTTCTTCTTGGCGACCGTGCCGGACATTGGCGGTAGGGAGAGGAATCGAACCCCTAAGCGGCAGAGCCGCCTACTCCGTTTCGAGCGGAGCTCCTCGTCCATTCGGACCCCTACCACGACGAATAAAATGGAGAAGGGGGCGGGAGCCGAAGCCCGCAAGCCGCTGACGCGGCCGGCCGGTACGGAGTCGTCGCGCCGTCACTTGCGCGTCGACCCCGCACCAATTAGAACCCCTTCAAAGTTACCGGTCCCAGGTGCTGCCCCTGGCGTGCGCTTGGCGCTTCCGCTTTACAGGCGGCTGGGTTCGCTGGTTCCCAATAGACCGGTACAAATGTTTGCCGAGGCAAGATTCTGGTCTCGGCATTGTCAAAGAACGAAAAACTTGGGTCCGCCAGGAATTGCACCTGGTTCGCCGGTTTAAGAAACCGGTGCTCATCTGCTAAAGCTTCGGGCCCGTCTACGAACATCTTTGCCGGCGCCGGGTAACGCTCCCGGTTCTCCGGTTTAAAAGACCGGTGCTCATCTGCTAAAGCTTCACCGGCGCAAACTTTGCCGCGGCTCCGAATCGAACGGAGACCTCCCGGTTTTCAACCGGACGCTATGCCTTTTCAGCTTCCGCGGCTACGAACGGGGCGACCAACCGGACTCGAACCGGTACCTGGAGGATCACAACCTCCCTTGCTGCCTTTACAACATGGCCGCCGTACGACCGACTCAAATCTAGGCCCGGGAGGAGTCGAACCTCCATCAACTCTCTAATCAGGAGAGTGTGTTGACCGGCTTATAAGGCCGGCGTGTTGCCGTTACACCACGAGCCCGAAAAACAAAAAACCCATGCTCTGAACTTCGAGCATGGGTCGCTAGGCGAGACGAACGGCTTAGATGTCTCTACATAGTGAGGGCTCCCATGCCCCGGCGATCAGCCTCGTACTTTGCGCAGACGATGCGCGAAGACAATAGGCTTCCGCCCCGCGGCATCGACGCAAAGGGCGTCGTGCCGAGGTGATTTCGTTTAGGCTGTCTGGTTATCATGGTCATGGAAGTCTTCGGTCCAAAAAAAAAGCCACGGGTTGCGCGGGGGATGAGAGCTCCCGCTCCGTGACGATGAGAGTATAGCAGATGGACTGGATTTGTCAAGGCCCAGTGGGCCTAGGCGTTGACGGAGGAGAACCCGACGAGCTTCTGCTTGTCCTCGTCCCACAGCGTCAGGGAGACGCACTTAAAGCTCTGCCAGAAGGTCACGGTGGCGGGCTTCTGCAGGACGGGGTTCTCGTTCATGCAGCGCTCGAGCTTGTAGTTGGGGATGCGGCTGTTGAGATGGTGGATGTGGTGGAAGCCGATGTTGCCCGTCAGCCACTGCAGGACGCGCGGCAGGTGGAAGTACGAGCTGCCCTTGAGGCTCGCGGTGACGATGTCCCAGCCCTGATCCTTGCTCCAGTAGGTGCCCTCGAACTGGTGCTGGATGTAGAACAGCCAGACGCCGGCGATCGCGGTCATGATGCCGACGGTGAGCTGGACGAGGAAGAACGGCTTGAGGCCGACGGTGCAGTGGGCGTAGTAAAGGAGGGCGACGAGCGCTAAGTCGTTGAGCAGGATGCTGCGGCGCTCAGCCTTCCAGTCCGCGGGGATGATCCACGGGAGGCGGTGATAGACCACGAAGTGGAACGCGGGCCCGATGAAGAAGAGGACGGGGATCGAGCGGTAGGCGCGGTATTTCCAGCGGCCCCAAGGCGTCAGCGCCTTGTACTCGTTGACCGTCAAGGTCTCGATGTCGCCGTAGCCGCGGCGGTCGAGGTTGCCCGAGGTTGAGTGATGGATGGCGTGCGTGGCCTTCCAGTACGTGTAGGGGGTCAAGGTGAAGACGCCGATCATCGCGCCCAGGATGTCGTTGGCGCGCTGGGTCTTGAAGAAGGAGCCGTGGCCGCAGTCGTGCTGGATGATGAACATCCGCATGAGCAGGCCCGAGGCGGGAACGCCGAGCAGCAAGGTGATGGGCCACCAGCCGCGGTAGGCGGTGAAGTACATGAAGCCCCAGGTGATGAAGAAGGGAATCGCCGTGTTGGCGACCTGCCACAAGGAGGAGGGCAGATGGGATTCTTTGTACTTCGCCAGGATGGCGTTGAGCGACGCCAGGTCGAAGGAAGTTTCCGGGCTCGGAGCGGCCGTGCCTGAATTCATCGAGGCTGATGGTACCAAAAGAACAGTACACTGTGGTCATGAAACTCGCCCTGGCTCTTCTCCTGACGACGGTGACCGCGTCCGCTTGGGCCGCCGGCGACGAAAAGCTCGGGATCGGCATCGTCGCGGGGGTGCCTTTTGGTCTTACAGCCAAGTACCGCCTCGCGTCCCCTTACTCGGTGCAAAGTCACCTCGGCGTCTCGGACGGCGATTTCACCATGAACGTCGACTTCCTCAAGGACTTCGAGAACGCCCTGCCGCGCAAGCGGCCCGGCTTGCGCATGCCGCTGTACGCGGGCCTCGGGCTGAAAATGAAGACCGAGACGGACACTTTCGTGGGCATCCGCTTCGTGGGCGGAGTGTCCTTGTACGACTCGAAGAAGCCCTACGAGATCTTCGCTGAAGTCGCGCCCGTCCTGCGCCTGGCCCCCAACGAAGGCGGCGCCTTCGACGGCGCCGTGGGCATTCGCCGGTACTTCTAGGGGTTTTCTCGTCGGAGAATGGGCCTTGACGCCCGCAGGGGCGGGGGCTACACTCCCTGAAGGGCGTTTTTGGCCCCACACCGAGATGATCAGGACGAGCCGTTCCCGCCTAGAAATACGCCAAGAGCCGGACGTTACCGCGTCGATCGCGGGCGTCGCGCTTGTCGCCTTCGGCCTGGTCGAGATGATCCTCACCTTCGGGACCGTGCTCATGATCTACCTCATGGAGCGCCACGACTCGGTGGTCGTCCCCGGCATCCGCTTCGTGTTCGGCGCGGTGTTCGTGGCCTCGGGCTGGCTGTTCCTGCGCGGACGCTCGCGCGTCGTGCTCGACCGCGACCACCGCATGGTGGCCCGCTACCTCGGCGTGGGCGGGCAGTCCGTGGGCGGCAACCGCACCTGGGATCTCGAGGAGTTTCGGGCCGTCATCCTCGTCAGCCGTGAGCGCCGGCGTCTGCTCGTCGGCGCGGTGTCGCGGACCTACGTGGTGAGCCTGCGCCGACACGACGGGGGAGACCTCGAGCTGTACTGGGCCGACGACGCGGACGACGGCGCGCGCGTGGCCTCGACGGCGGCTGAGTTCGCCGAGCTTCCCTACTACGG
>JAYTIP010000101.1:0-3796 GCA_043731745.1 Elusimicrobiota bacterium
GGTCCTCCTCCGCCTTCGAGCGCGCGCACCGGGAGCACCGCCTCGTGCTCCTCGACCTCGGCGCGGGATGGTGCCATTGGTGCCATGTGATGGACGAGCAGACCTACGAAAATGCCGCCGTCATCGGGCTGATCGAGTCCAAGTTCGTGGCGATCCGCGCCGACCAGGATGCCCGCCCCGATCTGTCGGCCCGTTATCAGGATTACGGCTGGCCCGCGACCATAGTCTTCGATGAAAACGGGCGCGAACTCGCCAAGCGCGCGGGGTACATTCCGCCCGAAAGGATGATCTCCATGCTGCAGGCGTTCGTCGACGACCCGACTCCCGGGCCCTCGATCGCGGCACAAGCGCCGCTGCAGGCGTCGACGGTCACCGTCCTGCCCGCCGCGCTGCGGGGAAGGCTCCTGACGCACTATCTGGAGCATTACGACGCCGCGCACGCCTCCTGGGGCGGGCCGCTGAAGTTCCTCGACTGGGACGGAGTCGAGTGGGCGCTGGTCGGAGCCGGAAACGGCGACGCGCAGTACGAGAAAATGGCCCGCGACACCTTGCTCGCGCAGCGCGCGCTCCTCGACCCCGTCTGGGGCGGCGTCTATCAGTATTCGGCGGAAGGAGATTGGAAGGCGCCCCACTTCGAGAAGATCATGATGATGCAGGCGCAGAATCTGCGCGTCTATTCGCTCGCCTACGCGCAGACCAAGGATCCGCTCTATCTCGCCGCGGCGTCGAGCATCGCCCGTTATCTCCGCGATTTCTTGACCTCGCCGCAGGGGGAGTTCTACGCGAGCCAGGACGCGGACCTCGTGCCGGGTCAGCATAGCGCCGCGTATTTCGCGTCGGATGACGCGGCGCGCCGTAAGCAGGGAATACCGCGCGTCGATAAAAGCGTCTACGCGCGCGAGAACGGCTGGGCCATCCGCGCCTTGGCCGCCTTCGCCGCGGCGACCGGCGACGAGGCGCCCCTGGACGCGGCCCGCAAGGCGGCGGAGGCGATCCTCCGTTCCCGCGCGATCGCTGGCGGTGGCTTCCGTCACGGGGAGAAGGACGAAGCCGGTCCGTACTTGGGCGACACGCTGGCGATGGGACAGGCTTTTCTGGCGCTGCACGAGGCGACGGGGGATCGTTCCTGGTTGAAACGCGCGAGCGACTGCGCCCGCTTCATAAGCGAGCATTTCACGCCCGCGGGAGCCGGCGAAGCCGGGTTCATCGCCGCCGCGGCGGAGAGGACGGGCGCGTCGTCCGTCCGTGACCGGGATGAGAATATCTCCGTGGCGCGTTTCGCCAACCTCCTGTATCGCTACACGGGAGACGCGAAGTTCATGATGATGCGCGACCAGGCGATGAGGTTTCTCCTCATCCCGGCCGTGGCCGATCGCTTTCAGCCGGCCGGCGTCCTGCTCGCCGACTTCGAGTCCGCGCGCGCGCCGCTTCATGTGACGGTCGTCGGCGGGCGAAAGGACGCGGCGGCGAAGGCCTTGTTCCGTGAAGCGCTGCGCTCTCCCGGCGCGTACCGGCGGATCGAATGGTGGGATCCGGCGGAGGGGCCCGCGCCAAATCCCGACACCCGCTATCCGGCGTCCGCGCGCCCGGCGCTCTATTCCTGCACGGCGAACCGCTGCGGGCCTCCGGTGCGCGAGGCGCAGAAGGTGCGGGGCGCGCTCGACGGGCTGACGCAGGCCGAAGCGGAGGCCTTGCCCTGGAAGGTCAGGTAGCCGGGCGAACCATGCGAGCCTGCAGGCGGACTACGACGCGGTAGGCCAGCAGAGCGCCGATGATCGCGGCGTAGCGCAGGGGTCGGCGGTGGTCTGATTTCACCAGCCAATAATAGTGGATGACGCCGAGAACGGCCGCCGGATACACCAACGAGTGCAGGCGCGGCCACCAACGCCGCAGGAGACGGATGGAGGCGTCCGTCGAGGTGGCCGCCAAGGCCGCGAGTATGGTAAACGAGGCGAAGCCGACGGTGATGTAGCGGCGCCGTTCGATGTCGGAGAGAATGGTGTTGATCTCGAACTCGGTGTCGATGCCGAGGTAGATCGCGAAATGCAACGCGGCGTAGAAGAAGACGAAAAGCCCCACCATGCGCCGCCGTTTGGCCCACCACGACCAGCCGCTGAGGCGCGCGAGCGGCGTCACGGCGAGCCCAAAGCAGAAGAAGTTCAGCGTCCAGTCGCCGGTGTAGTGCTCGATGAACTCGACCGGGTTGACGCCGAGGCCGGCGTGAAAGCCCGCCCACACGAGGCGCAGGAACGGCGTCAGGCACAGGAGGAAGAGAGCCGCTTCCTTCAAAAGTTGACCTTCAGGTCCATGCCCTTGTAGAGGCCCGCGACCTGATCCGCGTAGCCGTTGAACGGCAAGGTCTTGCGCTTGAAGAGCTCGCCGATGCGCCGTTCCTTGGCCTGACTCCAGCGGCGATGATCCACGGCGGGATTCACATTGGAATAGAAGCCGTATTCGTCCGGAGCTTGGCGATTCCAGCTCGTGGGCGGCTGACTCTCGACGAAGCGGATCGAGACGATGGATTTGATGCTCTTAAAGCCGTACTTCCACGGCACCGCGAGCCGAAGCGGCGCTCCGTCCTGGTTGGGAAGCGGCTTGCCGTATAGGCCGGTGACCAGGAAGGAGAGCGGATGCATGGCCTCGTCGATGCGCAGACCTTCGACATAGGGCCACTGGAGCGAGTTCGTTTTCTGGCCGGGCATCTGCGCCGGGTCGTGGAGCGAGGTGAAGGCGACGAATTTCGCCTTCGCCGTCGGCTCCGCGCGCTTGAGCAGGGCGGCGAGGGGAAAACCGGTCCACGGCATCACCATCGACCAGGCCTCGACGCAGCGATGCCGGTACACCCGCTCCTCCTGCGGATGACGCTTGAGCAGGTCGTCGATGTCGTAGGTCGTGGGCTTGCGGCATTCGCCGTCGACTTTCACCGTCCAAGGTCGGGTGCGCAGCGAGCCGGCGTACTTGGCGGGATCGGTCTTGTCGGTGCCGAACTCGTAGAAGTTGTTGTAGTGGGTGATGTCCTCGAACGGCGTTTGGACATCGTCGGCGTCGAAGGGGCCTTTGGCGGCGGCCAGGCGCGGGAAGGCGACGGCCGCGGCGGCGAGACCCATCGTCTTCAAGAAGTCGCGACGGGTGAGATAGACGCTCTCCGGGGTGATCTCCGAGGCGAGCGGATCTCCCGGCGTGAAGCGGCCCATCGCCGCTAGTTCTCGAGGGCGGCCTTGGCCGCGGCGAGGAGCACCGGCGCTTTGAGACGGACCTTATAGTCGGGATTGGCGTAGACGAACTTGATCGCGCCGTCTCGTCCGACCAGGAACACGGAGGGGACCGGAAGCCAAGCGGTCTCTTGTCCCGACGCCTTGCGCAAGTCGATGCCGTAGCCGTCGAGCTTTTTGAGCGTCTCGGCGTCGACCTGATAGGCCACGCCGAAGGCGCGCGCGGACTCGGACTTGGAGTCGGAGAGCAGCGCGTAGGGCAGGGCGTTCTTGGTCATGGTCTTGCGCAGCTCCTCGGGGCGGTCGGGCGTGATCGCGACGACGGCGTAGCCGAGCTTGGCAAGGTCCTTCTGCAGGTCTTTGACCTCGCGCAGATGAGCGTTGCAGTAGGGGCACCAGCCGCCGCGATAGAAAATCACCACTCCGGGCTTTCCGGCGAAAGCGGCCTTGAGCGTGACGGGCTTGCCGTCCATGGCGAGAAGAGGCGAGTCGGGAACCGCGGCGCCGACGAGCAGAGGGCGTACTTGCGACGGAGAGGGAGCGAGGTCTTGGGCGGCGGCCGTGAACGGTACGGCAAGCGCTGC
>JAYTIP010000102.1:0-14544 GCA_043731745.1 Elusimicrobiota bacterium
CGGCGTGCGCGCGGTCCTCGAGGCCGCCGGCGTCAAGAACATCCTCACCAAGAGCCTCGGCTCGTCGAACGCCTTCAACATGGTCGGCGCGACGTTCGAAGCTCTCAAGCTCCTTCGCACGAAGGAAGACATCATCAAGCTCCGCGGAAAATAAAGTGGCCAAGACCAAGACCCCCGTCGCTCAGCAGGAATCCATCACTCTCGCGAACCTCGTGCCCTCTCCGGGCTCGCGCCGCCGCCCCGTCCGTCTCGGAATGGGCGAAGGCTCCGGCACCGGCCAGACCGCCACGCGCGGTCAGAAAGGCCAGCGCTCCCGCTCGGGCGACGGTAAGCTCGTGGGCTTTGAAGGCGGTCAGACGCCTTTGATCCGCCGCATCCCCAAGCGCGGATTCACCAACGGCCTGTTCAAGGTCGTCTACCAGGTCATCGACTTGGGCACCCTCGACCGCGTCTTCAAGAACAAGGCCGAGATCACCATCGAGGACCTGCGCATCCACAACCTCATCAAGGGCCGCAAGCCCGTCAAGATCCTGGCCGACGGCGAGCTCAAGCGCGCCATCAAGGTCAGCGCCCACGGCTTCTCCGCCGGCGCGAAGGACAAGATCGAGAAGGCCGGCGGCAAGGCCGAAGTCGTCAAGGCCGCCTAAAGATGCGTAACGGCCTCGCCGACATCTTCGAAGTCCCGGAGCTGCGCAAGCGTGTTCTTTTCACGCTCGGCGCGATTTTGGTTTTCCGCATCGGTGCGGCGATTCCGATTCCGGGCGTCAACGGCGACGCCATTCGCGCGATCTTCAACGCGCAGCAGAGCAGCCTCCTGGGCTTCCTGAACACGTTCTCAGGCGGCGCCCTCGGGCGCTTCTCGATCTTCTCGATGGGTGTCGTGCCCTACATCAACGCCTCGATCATCATGAGCCTCCTTCAGGGCGCGCATGTGATCCCGGCGCTCGACCGCCTCGCCAAGGACGGCGAGCTCGGCCGCCGCAAGCTCAACAGCTACACGCGCTATCTCACGCTGTTCCTCGCGGTATTCCAGAGCTTCGGCCTGACGATCGCGATCACCAAGATGCAGGCTCCGGGCGGCGCGCCGACCGTGATCGATCCGACCTGGGCGTTCTACTGCGTCACCGTGCTCACGATGACCGCCGGCACCATCTTCGTCATGTGGCTGGGCGAGCAGATGACCGAGTCCGGCATCGGCAACGGCGTTTCCCTCTTGATCTTCACCGGCATCGTCGAGCGCATTCCGGCCGCCGGCTGGAGCCTCTTCGAGCTCGTCCGCCTCGAGGAAATCAACCTCTTCGCAGCGCTCGCGATCATCGCGGCACTCGCCGCCGTCATCATCTCCGTCGTCTGGGTCGAGACCGCCCAGCGCAAGATTCCCGTGCAGTACGCCAAGCGCATGGTCGGCCGCAAGATGTACGGCGGTTCTCAAAGCTATCTGCCGCTCAAAGTGGATCAGAGCGGCGTCATCGCCGTCATCTTCGCGCTCTCCCTGCTCTCCGTGCCCGTCACCATCGCGACCTTCATGCCCAACGCGCAGAACACCGAGGGCATCATGCGCTTCTTCCGCGGCGGCAACTGGGTCTACGACGGCGTGTACGCCGGCCTCATCATCTTCTTCTGCTACTTCTACAACTCCGTCTCGATCAACCCGGTCGACCTCGCGGAGAACATGAAGAAGTCCGGCGGCTTTATCCCCGGAATACGCCCCGGCGAGCCCACGGCTAAGCACATCGAGTGGATCCTGGAGCGCATCACGCTCGGCGGCGCGCTGTTCGTCGCGGCGATCGCGGTCATGCCCGACATCATGAAGCGTCAGTTCAACGTTCCCTTCTTCTTCGGCGGCACTTCGTTGCTCATCGCGGTCGGCGTCGCTCTCGACACGATGGGCCAGCTTGAGGCTCACCTGATCATGCGCCACTACGAGGGCTTCCTCAAGAAGGGCCGCATTCAGGGACGCTGGTTCAACGTGGGCAGCGGGGTGACGCAGTGATCGTCATCCTCATCGGCTCCCCGGGTTCCGGCAAGGGCACGCAGTGCAAGCGCCTGGCCGAGAAGTTCGGCTTTCAGCACCTCGCCACGGGCGACATCTTCCGCGCCGAAATCGCGGCCGCGAGCGCGGTCGGCGTGAAGGCCCAGGACTATTTGAAATCCGGCAAGCTCGTGCCTGACGCGATCGTCATCGAGATGGTCGCCGGCAAGATCGAGAAGGGGGGCAAGTACCTCCTCGACGGCTTCCCGCGCACGATCGAACAGGCCGAAGGCCTGACCGGCATGCTCAAGCGCGTCGGCTCCTCCGTCGATCTCGTCGTCTACCTGACCTTGCCGAAGGAAGAGGCGATCAAGCGCATGGCGTCGCGCCGCACCTGCACCGGCTGCGGCGAGGTGTACAACACGATTTCCCGCCCGCCCAAGACCGAAGGATCCTGCGATAAGTGCGGCGCCGCCGTCGTGCAGCGCGAGGACGACACCGAAGCGACCGCCGCCAAGCGTCTCATGGTGTTCGAGGATCTGACGCACCCGCTCGTCGCGTACTACAAATCCGAAAGCGCCTTCCAGGAAGTCAACGCGGCACAAACCGCCGACCAGGTGGAGGCCGCTTTGTCGGCCGTCATCGAGTCCACGAAGGCGGCCCGGTAAAGATGTTGATGACCAAAACCGTCGAAGTGAAGAGCCGCGAGGAAATCGCGATCATGCGCGCCGCGGGCGCCATCGTCGGCGACACCCTCGTTCTGCTCAAGGGCCTGGTCAAGCCCGGCATGACCACCGGCGAGATCGACGCGATCTGCCGCGAAGAGCTCAAGAAGCGCGGCGCCAAGCCCGCGTTCCTCAACTACCACGGATTTCCCGGCGTGATCTGCGTGTCGATCAACTCCGAGGTCGTACATGGCATCCCTTCGGATAAGCGAATTCTCCGCGATGGCGACATCGTCGGCCTCGACTACGGCTGCGTCGTCGACGGCTGGTTCGCCGACTCCGCGATGACCGTGCCCGTCGGCACGATCACGCCCGAGGCGCAGAAGCTCATCGACGTCACCCGCGAGTCGCTCATGAAAGGCATCGGCGCCGTCAAGGCCGACGCTCGCTTGGGCGACATCGGCTGGGCCGTGCAGTCTCACGCTCAGTCCCACGGCTACTCCTTGGTTCGCGAGTTCGTCGGCCACGGTATTGGTCGAGCTTTACATGAAGAGCCGCCCGTTCCGAACTACGGCAAGGCCGGTCACGGCGCGCGCCTCAAGGCCGGCATGACCATCGCCATCGAACCCATGGTCAACATGGGCGGCCCCGAGGTCGCCACGCTCGGCGACGGCTGGACCGCCGTCACGAAGGACGGCAAGCTCTCCGCGCATTTCGAGCACACGGTCGCGGTGACCGAAACGGGCTTTGAAATCCTGACCTTGCCCACGATTTAGATGACGAAAGAAGAAAAGATCGAAGTCGAAGGCCGCATCTTGGAAGCGCTCCCGAACGCGATGTTCCGCGTCGAGATCGCCCAGGCCAAGGTCGTCCTCGCGCACATTTCCGGCAAGATGCGGATGCACTACATCAAGATTTTGCCGGGCGACAAAGTCCGCATCGAGCTGTCCCCTTACGACCTCACGCGGGGACGCATCACTTACCGGGAGTAATCAGATGAAAGTCAGAGCGAGCGTCAAACCCATTTGCCAGAAGTGCAAGATCGTCAAGCGCAACGGCGTCGTGCGCGTGCTGTGCTCGAACCCCAAGCACAAGCAGCGTCAGGGCTAATTTTTCAGGAAACAGGAGATAACGAGTATGGCGCGTGTTGCAGGAGTCGACCTTCCCAAGAATAAGCGTATCGACGTTGCGCTTCAATACCTCTACGGCGTGGGCGAGACCCGCGCGAAGGTGGTCATCGAGAAGCTCAACGGCATGGTCAAGCCCGACACCCGGGTCAAGGACCTCACCGAGGAGCAGGTCGTGCTCATCAACAACCTGCTCACCAAAGATTTCAAGGTGGAAGGCGAGCTGCGCCGCGAGACGCAAGCCAACATCGGCCGCTTGACCGAGATCGGCTCGTTCCGCGGTCACCGCCATCGCCGCAACCTGCCGTGCCGCGGTCAGCGCACGAAGACGAACGCCCGCACCCGTCGCGGTCGCAGAAAGACGGTCGGCGTGGGCAAGGCCGCTTCGCCCACCGGTAAGTCTTAAGAGAATTTAGGAGAGATTGAATCATGGCTGACGAAAAAACGACTCCCGCCGCTGCGAAGGCAGCCCCTTCCGCGGCACCCAAAAAGAAAGCTTGGAAGTCTTTGACCTTCGCGAAGGTCCACATCCAGTGCTCTTTCAACAATACCATCGTGTCGCTCACCGACGACCGCGGCGATGTCCTCATCTGGGCCACCGCCGGCGGCTCGGGCTTCCGCGGCACGAAGAAGGGCACGCCCTTCGCGGCCGGCGTCACGGCCAAGAAGGTCGCCGACCGCGCCGTGCAGCTCGGCGTCAAGCAAGTCGCCGTTTTCATCAAGGGACCCGGACCGGGACGCGAGACCGCCGTTCGCTCGCTCGGTTCCGCCGGTCTCATGGTCATCAGCCTTAAGGACGTCACGCCGATGCCGCACAACGGCTGCCGCCCGCCCAAAGCGAGGAGAGTCTAGTTTTATGGCCCGTTATACCGACGCCGTCTGCAAGTTGTGCCGCCGTGAGCAGCAGAAGCTGTTCCTCAAGGGCGACAAGTGCTACACGAAGTGCGTGCTCGAGAAGCGCCCCGGCATTCCCGGCGTCGCCAAGCCTCAGCGCGGCAAGCCGTCCGCCTTCTCGATCCGTCTGCGCGAGAAGCAGAAGCTTCGCCGCATGATCCAGATGAACGAGCGCCCGTTCGAGCGCGCGGTCACCAACGCCTCCGCGGCTCGTGAAGAGTCCGGCGCGGCGCTGCTGCGCGGCCTCGAGCTGCGCTTGGACAACATCGTCCGCCGCATGGGCGTGGCGACCTCGATCAAGACCTCGCGTCAGCTCGTTCTGCACGGGCACGTCAAGATCGGCGGCAAGGTCGTGGACATCCCGTCGTACCCCGTCAAGCCGGGTACCGTGGTTTCCGTGAACCCCAAGATGAAGGAGAACGTCGGCGTCAAGCTGAGCCTCGAGACGGCCAAGAAGCTCAACAACCGCCCCGCCTTCCTCGAGTTCGATGAGACGGCCCTGTCCGCGAAAGTGCTCCGCATCCCGGAGCGCACCGAGACTTCCTTCCCCATCAACGACCAGTTGATCATCGAATACTACTCGCGCTAAAACTCCGGAGAATAAAAAAATATGGCTTACAAAGAACTGATCCTGCCGCAGAAGCTGTCCGTCGACGAGAAGTCCATGTCGGACAGCTACGCGAAGTTCGTCGCCGAGCCGTACGAGCGCGGCTACGGACACACGGTCGGCAACGCGCTTCGCCGCGTGCTGCTCTCCTCCCTCGAAGGCGCCGCGGTCACCGCGGTCCGCATCGAGAAGGCGACGCACGAGTATCAGGCTCTTCCCGGCGTGAAGGAAGACGTGATGAACGTCCTCCTCAACCTCAAGAAGCTTCGCGTGAAGCTCTTCTCCAACGGTCCCGAGACCATCTACCTGTCCGTCAGCAAGGAAGGTGTCGTCACGGCCAAGGACATCCAGGGCAACGCGAACGTCGAGGTCGTCAACAAGGACCTCGTCATCGCTCACCTCGAGGCCGGCGGCAAGATCGACATGGAGATCGAAGTCTCCAAGGGCCGCGGTTATGTTCCCGCCGAGGAGCTCCGCGCGCAGAACCAGTGGGCCGCGGGCTTCCTGCCCGTCGACGCGCTGTTCTCCCCCGTCGTCAAGGTTCACTATGACGTCGAAAACGCGCGCGTCGGTCAGGTGACCGACTACGACCGCCTGATCCTCGAGATCTGGACCGACGGCTCGCTCAACCCCGCCGAGGCGCTGATCCAGTCTTCGAAGCTGCTCCGCGAATCGCTCAATATCTTCATCCCCGAGGAAGAGCAGGCTGCCGACGCGGCGGCCGGCCTTTCCGACGGCGCCGCCTCCGAGGGAGCCGTCTCCCTCGCCGGCCTCGACCCCAAGCTGCGCGAGATCCTCAACCAGCCCATCGAGATGATCGAGCTCTCCAGCCGCGCGTCCAACTGCCTCAAGGTCGCGCGCATCCGCACCATCGGCGAGCTCGTCGGCAAGCGCGACGAGGAGCTCCTGGCCGTCAAGAACTTCGGCAAGAAGTCCCTCGACGAAATCAAGGATCGCCTCAAGGACATGGGCCTGTCGCTCGGCATGCAGGTCGGTCAACTCGGATAATCAGGTTCACACAGAGGATTTAATTTATGGCGTCTAAAGCTCTCGGTCGTCGTCAGCTCGGCATCACCAGCTCGCATCGCCGCGCGTTGCTGCGGAACATGGCCACCAGCCTGTTCAAGCACGAGCGCATCGAAACCACCATCGCCAAGGCCAAGGAGCTTCGCCCGTACGCGGAGAAGCTCATCACCAACGCGAAGAAGGGCGAGCACTTCATGGTGCGCCGCCAGATCCAGGACAAGGTCGTCTACAAGAAGCTGTTCGAAGTCCTGGCTCCGCGCTACGCCGCCCGTCCCGGTGGTTACACCCGCATCCTCAAGATCGCTCCGCGCCTCGGCGACAACGCCAAGCTCGGTTTGATCATGCTCGTGTCTTAACTGTTGCCGTCAACAGTTCGACTGTAAGCAGGGACCGTTAAAAAGGGTAAGATAACGAATGCTCGATTTTCTCTTCAGCCTGTTCTCCAACGACATGGGTATCGACCTCGGTACGGCGAACACCCTCGTCTATGTGAAGGGCCAGGGAATCGTTCTGCGCGAGCCGTCCGTCGTCGCCATCGACCGTGAGACGCGCCGCGTGCTCGCGATCGGCGCAGAGGCCAAGCGCATGCTCGGCCGCACGCCCGCCTCGATCATCGCCGTCCGCCCGCTTCGCAACGGCGTCATCGCCGACTTCGAAGTGACGCAGGAAATGATCAAGTACTTCATCCGCAAGGTGCACAACCGCCGCTCGCTTCTGCACCCCCGCGTCGTCATCGGCATCCCTTCCGGCATCACCGAAGTCGAACGACGCGCCGTCCAGGAATCCGCCGAGCAGGCGGGAGCGCGCCGAGTCTATTTAATCGAAGAGCCCATGGCCGCCGCGATCGGCGCCGACCTTCCGATCTCTGAGCCGCACGGAAACTTCATCGTCGACATCGGCGGCGGCACGACGGAAGCCGCGGTCATCAGCCTCGGCGGACTTGTCGTTTCCAAATCTCTGGACATCGCCGGCGACGAGATGGACGAAGCCGTCATCATGCACTTTAGACGCAAGTACAACCTCCTGATCGGCGAGACGACCGCCGAAGAGGTCAAGATTCAAATCGGATCGGTCTTCCCGTTGAAGGAAGAGAAGACCATGGAAGTGAAGGGCCGGGATCAGGCCACCGGCTTGCCGAAGACGGTTTTGATCACGTCGGAAGAAGTGCGCCAGTCGCTGATGGAACCGGTGCAGCTCATCCTGGACGTGATTAAGAACACGCTGGAGGAGACTCCGGCGGAATTGGCTGCGGATTTGGTGGACCGTGGAATCATGCTCGCGGGCGGCGGATCCTTGCTGAGAGGTCTTCCCGACCTCATTCGGCAGGAGACCGAGCTTCCCGTGCATCGTGCCGCGGACCCCTTGAGCTGCGTTGCGCTCGGGACGGGGAAGTTCCTCGAGGAGCTCGATCACATCGATGATCGGCGCCCGGACTTCGTCACGTCCTATCGAGACCGCTCGTAAGAGCGCTATTGATATCGCTCGAAAGAGCGATCCTCAGCCAAAAACCGTCCATCGTGTCGTGCTAAAACTCCGGGCCTAGGCGCCTACGCCTAGGGCTCGGTCACATGCAACGCGAAACGCGTATCGCCAACTTCGTACTGGGCGCCTTGTCGGCGCTCTCGCTCTTGCTTCTGTCGCTCCCCTTGTCGACCCCGGTGCGGTCGTTCAAGGCCGCGGCGGGGTATTTGCTCGACCCTCTCGCCTACCACGGCGAGGCGGGCTATCGCCGCATGGCCGACGCGCCGGACGGAGTCCGGCGCCTTTTACAGGCGGACATGGAGAACGACGGCCTACGCGCCGAGCTCAAGCGCGCCGAGTGGCTCAAGACCACGGTCGAGGCCCTCTCGATTGATAACGAGCGCTTGCGCCGCGCCCTCGTGCTCAAGGCGCCCGGCAGCCGCTCGCCCGTCTGGGTGCACGTCATGGAGCGCGATCCGATCCACTGGTACCGCAGTCTCGTCGTCGACGCCGGCAGCGACCGCGGAGTCTCGCTCAACGATCCCGTGCTGGGTCCGCGCGACGGCCAGCTCGTCGCCGCGGGGCGCGTCGTCGACGTCCGGCCGAAGACCTCGACCGTGCTCCTGCTGACCGACGAGGGCGCCGCGGTCGCCGCGTACCTGTCTTCGGGGACCTACGAGGGGCTCGTGCAGGGTCAGGACGGCCCGCGCCTGCGCATGAACTACCTCAACGCCGAGGTCCAGCTCTCCACCGGCGACTCCGTCTACACCTCGCCCACGAGCGCCACCTTCCCGCCCGACGTCCTCGTCGGCCGCGTGGCGCGCGTGAACGCGCGTGATCCATTTCTCACCTTCCAGTCCGTCGAGCTCGATCCCGCCGCCGACGCCTCGTCGCTGCAGGAGCTGATGATCCTGAGGGCCAAGCCGCTCGAGGGCGAGGAGCGTCCGCCCGTGTACGTGCCCGTCGCCGCCGTCGCGGTGACCACGCGCGCCGCGGTGGCACCCGCGCCGCCGCCGCGCCGCCGCCGCGCCGTGATCGCCGTCTCGACCGCCACGCCGGTTCCCGCCGAGTCCCTGGACCCGGAGGAGGCGCAATGATCTCGGCGGTCCGCGGCTTCGTCCTGTTCATCGGCGCGATGTTCCTGCAGTGGTGGTGGAACACGCACTTCGCCTATTGGGGCGCGGCGCCGCAGTTCCTGCTCGTGCTGACGATCCTGATCGCCGCGCGCCGCGGTCCCATCCTCGGCATGCTCGCGGGCTTCATCTGGGGCCTGTACCTCGACGTCGCGCGCGCCGAGCTGTTCGGCGCGAGCGCGCTGACGATGACCTTGGCCGCCTACTTCGCCGGCGTCGCCCGGCGCCAGATCGACCTGCGCGCGCCCGGCCCGCTCGCCGCGACGACCTTGCTATTCTCCTGGGCTGCGTTTCTCGGCCACGGGACCTTGGGCTTGATCTTCACGAAGAGCTTCGAGTCGCCGGGCGTGGTCGCGCTGATCGTCACGCCCTTCCTTAACGCCTTGGTCGTGATCGCGGCCTCCGTACTCTGGGACGCGCGGGACGACCGGTGACCGGGCGCAACGCCGCCGTGCCCGTCGAGCGGCTCGAGATCCTTTGGTATGTGATCGCCGCCGCCGGCCTCGTGCTCGGCCTTCGGCTGGCGCAGATGCAGCTCGTGCAGGCCGCGGAGTGGCGCCAGGCCGCCGAGCGCAACCGCTCGCAGATGATCCATCAGAACGCGCCGCGCGGACGCATCTACGACCGCAACGGCGTCCCCGTCGCCACCAACGCGCCCGCTTTCTCCCTGATTTTCCTGCCGGGCAAGGACCGGCGCCGCCAGGACCTCAAGCCCTTGGCTCAAGAGCTCGGCCGCCAGCTCGGCAAGGACCCCGACGAGCTGCTCGAATCTCTCGAGCAGGCCGTGCGCGAAGCGAGCGCCATCCGCCTCGCCGAAAACCTGCCCACTCAGACGATGTTCCGCCTCTCCGAGCTCAAGACGATTTACCCCGGCGTCGACCTCATCGTCGAGGCGCGCCGCTACTACCCCTTCGGCCGCTTTGCGAGCCACCTGCTCGGCTACATGGGCAAGATGGGCCAACGCGAGTGGCGGGAGCGCAAGCCCAAGGGCTATCGCGTGGACTCGCGCACCGGGCGCCTGGGCCTCGAGAAAATATTCGAGGACGAGCTGCGCGGTCGCGACGGCGGCCTGCGCATGGAAGTCGACGCGCAGGGCCGGCTTAAGCGCGTGCTCGACAAGATTCCGTGGGAGGCCGGCAGCAACATTCACCTCACGATCGACGCGGCCGTCCAAAAGGCCGCCGACGAGGCCCTGCGGGGCACCGCCACCGGCCGCGGCGCCGCCGTCGCCATCGATCCGCGCAACGGCGACCTGCTTGCGATGAGCTCCCAGCCCGATTTCGACCCCAACGCGTTCCTGTCGACCGACCCCAACGAGGTCAAGAGCACGATCGTCGATCTCTCCGAGTTCAATAACGCGATCTCCGGCGCCTATCCGCCCGGCTCGACCTTCAAGCCCATCGCCGGGTTGGCCGCGCTCAGCGAGGGCAAGGTCAAGGCGGACGACACCGTCTTCTGCCCGGGCTACTACGAGCTCGGCGGACGCACCTTCCTTTGCTGGGACCACAAGGGCCACAAGCGCGTGTCCTGGCTCATGGGCCTCGCGCAGTCCTGCGATGTGTACTTCTACACCTTGGGCCTCAAGACGGGCGGCGCGGCCATCGAGCGTTACGCCCGCGCGTTCGGCCTCGGCGTCAAAACCAACATCCCGCTTAAGGGGGAGAAGGCCGGACATCTCTTCGGGCCCGAGACGCGTAAGAAGGCGGGCAAGGGTTGGTACGACGGCGACACGCTCAACCTCTCGATCGGCCAGGGTGAACTGACCGTCACGCCCCTGCAGATGGCGATCGCCATCGCCGCCCTGGCCAACCGCGGCAGCGTGTGGCGCCCGCGCTACACGCAGAAGATCGTCTACTCAGACGGTCGCCCCGATTATGTGCAGAAGCCCGAGCGACTCGGCGTCGTTCCGGCCCGGGAAGACGCCTGGGACCAAGTCCAGCGTGGACTGGAGGTCGTCGTCTCCTCAGGCACCGGCGGCGGCGCGAAGATTCCCGGACTCATCGTCGCCGGCAAAACCGGCACCGCGCAGAACCCGCACGGCGAGGACCACGCCTGGTTCGTCGTCTACGCCGCCAGGCCCGGCGAGCCCGCCTCGATCGCCATCGCCGTTCTCGTCGAGAACGGCGGCCACGGCGGCACCACGGCCGCGCCCGTCGCGCGCCGAATGATTCTCGCTCACTTCGGCATGCAGGACCCGCTCGCTACGCGAGCGGTTATTCCTAAGATGCCTGCGGCGCTGACGGCTCCTCTCGTTCCGCATGGGGTGACGCGGTGAGCATGGTTCGCGCGGTGCGCGCGCAGTCCGGCCTGTCGGGACGCGTCGACTGGACCTTCGTGGCGGCGGTCGCGGGCCTGATCATCACGGGATCCTTGGCCATGCTCTCCGCGGCGAGCACGACGACTTTCTACTCCTCGATCCTGCAGAAGCACTTCATCGCGCTGACGCTCGGCATCACCCTTTTTACTTTGACTTTGGCCTTCAATTACCAAGTGTTCCAGGACCAGAGCAAGTTCGTGTACGGCCTCGCGATATTGATCGTCAGCGCCACCTTGATCCTGGGCCGCATCTCGCGCGGCCAGCGCTCGTGGATTCACCTGTTCGGCTTCAGCTTCCAGCCCGCCGAGATGGCGCGCACGCTCGTCGTGCTCGCGCTCGCGGATTTCCTGGACCGACGCGCCCGTAAAATCACCGATCTCTCCACCATCCTTCTCGGCCTGGGTCTTTGCGGCCCGGTCATGATCCTCGTGCTCAAGCAGCCCGACTTCTCGACGACGCTCACCTTCGTGCCCGCGATCTTCGGCATGTTCTTCGCCGCGGGCGCCGATCTCTTCCAGCTCATCGCGATCTTCGGTTTCGGCGGCGTGGCGATTTCGGTCCCGCTCATCTACACGATCTGCGAGGTCCGTTATCCCTTGGCCCCCGCGCACAGCCTGCCGGGCATGATCCTCGCCACCTCGCGCATGGGCTGGGCGACCTTGGCGGCGATCGGCCTGTTCTGCGCGATCGGCTTCGTGGTCTGGCGCCTGTCGTCGTGGATGCGCGTGCAGATCAAACCCGCGGCGTTCGCCGCGATTCCGATCCTGCTCTCGGCGGCCCTGCTCTCGGGCATCGTGGTTCAGCACTCTCTCAAGGGCTATCAGCGCAACCGCTTCGTCGCCTGGATCGCCCCGCAAAGTGATGTTCAGGGTGCCGCGTACAATGTCATCCAATCGCAGATCGCCGTGGGCTCGGGCGGCTTGTGGGGTAAGGGCCTGTTCTCCGGCACTCAGTCTCAGCTCGGCTTCCTGCCCGAGCGTCACACCGATTTCGTCTTCGCCAACCTCGGCGAGGAGATGGGCTTCTGGGGAACTTCTTTGATCCTCGGTTTGTACATGATTCTGCTGTGGCGCATCGTGACGGCCGCGCGTCTGGCGCGCGATCGTTACGGATACCTGGTGTGCGCGGGTCTGGCGTCGACCCTCGCCTTCCAACTCGCTCTCAACGTCGGCATGTGCATCGGTTTGATGCCCGTCGCCGGCGTGCCTTTGCCTCTCGTGTCTTATGGCGGCTCGAGCCTCCTCGTCACCTTGTGGACGCTCGGCATCGTCGCCAACATCTATGCGCGGAGATACGCGCTGCTTTAATCACCGGAGACCACCGTGTCCAACGAAAACGATCAGACTCAGACCAACCAAGCGCCCGCGGCTCCCGTCCGCGTGGAGCCCGTGCGCGTGCATGACGACAGCACTCCCGGACCCGTGACGACGCCCGCGCCCAAGCCGGTGGTCGAGGCCGTCGTTCCCGTTCCCGCCCCAGCCGCCGAGGCGGTGCCGGCGCCGGAGCCCGTTCGCCCGGCGCCCAATCGCGAGGACCTTTATCCGCGCGCCGACGGCCCCGTCGAGGCGGACCGCGACGTGCCCCAGATTTCAGACGAACCCGTCGACGCGGTCGACGATGACAACGACGACGACCTTGAGGACGAAGGTCCCGAGGTGTCCGTCGACATCCCTTTGACTGGTCCCGCGTCGCTCACGCCGCAACCGCCGGCCGCGGACGGCTCGGCACCCGCCGCGCCGCAGGCCGGAGCGCCCGGCCAGCCGGGTCAGCCCGGAGAAGGCCGTGAGGGCGGTCGTCGTCGCCGCCGCCGTCGCCGCGGAGGTCGCGGCGGTGAGCGCCAGGGACAGCAGCCCGGTCAAGCAGGTCCGCAGTCCGGAAATGCGGGAACCCCGACGCCGCCTCCCGCGGAAAACCGGCCTCCCCAGCAGGAGCGCCGCGATCCCAACGCTCAAAACGGACGCCCCGACGGCCGCAAGGACCGCCGTGACCAGGGCCGCGACCAGAGCCGCCGCGACGGACGCGACCAGAACAACCGCCGCGACGGCGGCCGCGGGCGCGGCGAAGGCCGAGGTGAGCGCAGCGACCGCGGTGATCGCGGGGACCGTCACGATCGCCATCGCAGCGAAAGCCGCGACTCGGGCCGCTCGCAGGAGCGCACGAACGCGGGCAAGAGCAACCGCGTGGTCAAGCGCGAGGTGCTCGCCAACACGAGCTTCGAGGAGACGCGCATCGCCATTTTGGAAAACGGGCGTCTGTCGGAACTCCATTGGGAGCGCAAGAGCTCGCAGAACATCGTCGGCAACGTCTACAAGGGCACGGTCGAGAACGTGCTCCCCGGCATCTCCTCGGCCTTCGTCAACATCGGTTTCGAGAAGAACGCCTACCTGTACATCTCCGACGTGCTCGGGGACAAGAACGCGCCGATCGACCAGACCCTCAAGAAAGGCCAGATCGTGATGGTGCAGGTCGCCAAGGAGGCGATCAGCACGAAGGGCCCCAAGGTCACGATGGACATCTCGCTGCCCGGCCGCTACCTCGTCTTCACCCCGTACCAGGAGTACGTGGGCATCTCCAAACACATCGCCGAGCCCGAGGAGCGTCTGCGCCTCGAGAAAATCGTCGACAAGCTCGTGAAGGCGCACTTGGGCGGCAAGGGCGTCGTCGTGCGCACCGAGGCCGAAGGCGCCACCGAGGAAGAGCTCGAGCGCGAGGTGAAATACCTGCAGAACCTGTGGGCCTCCGTACAGAAGAAGTACGAGGAGCAGCCGTCTCCCGCCATCCTGCACAACGACCTGGGCCTCGCGATGCAGATCGCGCGCGACGTCCTCTCCGAGCAGGTGTACGTGTACATGCTCGACAGCAAGCAGTCGCACAAGGAGGTCGTCGACTTCGTCGACGGCTTCGCCCCCGAGCTCAAGGACCGCATCAAGCTCTACGAGGCGAAGACTCCGATCTTCAAGGCCTTCAACATCGAAAAACAGATCGAGACCATCCGCGAGACCAAGGTCGCCCTGCCCAACGGCGGATCGATCGTGATCCAGGAAGCCGAGTCGCTGTGCACGATCGACGTCAACACCGGCCGCTTCACGGGATCTAAGTCGCAGGAAGAAACGGTGACGGCGACGAACATAGAAGCGGCGACTCTGGTGGCGAACCAAATCCGACTGCGCAACATCGGCGGAATCATCGTCGTCGACTTCATCGACATGCGCAAGGCGAGCAACCGCAACAAGGTCATGGAGGCGTTCGCCGACGCGTGCCGGGGGGACCGGGCTAAGATCCGCATCCTGCCCATCACGCGCCTGGGCCTCATCGAGCTTACGCGCGAGCGCAAGCGCATGT
>JAYTIP010000103.1:0-2268 GCA_043731745.1 Elusimicrobiota bacterium
TCGCCGCCGGACAATTCAATCGCACGATTGGAGATGACCTCGTTGGCGTTCATGTTCGACTGCGTCCCGGAGCCCGTCTGCCAGACCACGAGCGGGAAGTGCGCGTCGAGCGAACCCGAGATCACCTCGTCGGCGGCGGCGGAGATCAGCTTTTCCTTGTCCTTGGGCAGGAGACCCAGGTCGGCGTTGGCGAGCGCGGCGGCTTTCTTCAAGACGCCCATCGCGCGGATCATCTCGCGCGTCAAGGTGTCGCGACCGGCGCCGGCCTGGAAATGATGAAGGGAGCGCTCCGTCTGCGCTCCCCAGTAGCGGTCCGCGGCGACGGGGATTTCCCCCATCGTGTCCTTCTCGATTCGGGTTTTTCCGGTGGTGGCGGTCATGACCCGATGATACAAAACGCATCGCGCTCGTGCACAAATCCCGCGTTTTCGAAAAAATTGCGGCGGAATTATCATCCGAATTCGCATCGCGCGCGATGTGAATAGTGTTTATTTTTTCGAATTTAATTTTCTAAAAACGCAGCCAGGCGCACCGGGCGCAGTCACGGCGTCGACGAGCGCATTCCGTCGGCGAGCCTGCGCGAGAGCGCTCAGCGCAATCGGATCGCGTGCAGGGGTTTGACGCGGTCGCCCATGCTCGTCTCGACGCGCGCGGAATCGGGAGAGATCTTGACGATACGCTTGATCGTGGGCTGGAAGATCTTCACATGGATCGAGATGCCGGTCATCTCCAGGTCGCCGGGACCCTGGATGATCTCGGTGACGTGGCCCGCGAGCTTATAGCGCCCGTCGGGGAAGAAGGGGTTGTTGAACTGGAACCCGTCGAGGTCGTAGAACGCGTCGATGCGCCCGCGGCCGATCGCGAGACCGATCATGTGGAAGGCCTGGCCGTCGGTCGTCGAGCCGTAGGCGGGGGTCAGAACGCGCATTTCATAGCGGTCGAAGAGCTTTTGAATCAGCTCTTGCGACAGGAAGTAGACCTCGTCGCCGCGGAAGGCCGGGTCGGTGAACAGATCAAGGCCCGAGCTGCCGCGCGCGACGGCAGCGGCGAACAGGTTCTCGGCGGCCTCGGGAGTCAGGGAACGCGCGGCGGCGGGATTAAAACCGGGCACGCCGCCCGACAGCAAGGCGATCGCGCCGGCATCCGGGACCGGCAAGGTCGCCCAGAGCCCCGCCGGTATTAAAGACGGCGCCGTCGGCGCCGTCTGCAAAACCCGCGCCGGGGGCAGGTTCACTTCCGCGAACGGCGGCAAGGTCAGTCCCGCGCCCGCGAGCAACGCGCGCACGACCGCCGCGGGATCGCCCTGGGCGGCGGCCGGAGCGGCGAGCAACGAAAGCCCCAACAAAGCCGACGAGAAGTTCCTCATCACCCGTTTATTCTAGCACGAGCGACGGGAATGTCTAATCGCCGAGAACCGATTCGGGCCGCAGGAAGTGGCAGGTGTAGCCTTCGGGTTGCTTTTCCAGGTAATCCTGGTGGTAGTCCTCGGCCTTCCAGAACTTACCCGCCTTCGCGACCTGGGTGACGACGGGCGCGCCCCACTTGCCCTTCTCGTTGATCCGCTTGATGAACGCCTCGGCGGCCTTGCGCTCCGCGTCGGTGTGATAGAAAATCGCCGAGCGGTAGCTCGTGCCGCGGTCGTTGCCCTGGCGGTTGACCGTCGTCGGGTCGTGCATGCGGAAGTACCAGCGTAAAAGGGTTTCGAAAGGAAGACGAGACGGATCAAAAACGACCTGCACGGCCTCGGCGTGGCCCTCGTGGTTCTCGTAGGTCGCGTTCTCGACGTCGCCGCCCGCGTAGCCGACCTCGGTGTGGATGACGCCGGGGATCTTCCGCAGAATGTGTTGCATGCCCCAGAAACAACCGCCCGCGAGCTCAACGGTCTCGGTCTTCCCCGGCGCCTCTTTGGACGACAGATGGTCAGCCTTACGCCGAGCGGTCGCCTCCTTGTTGAACAACGGCAGGAAGCGCTCATAACCCTCTGACACGAGCTTGGCGACCGGGATGAATCGCAGCGACGCGGAGTTGATGCAGAAGCGCATCCCGCCCTGCTCCTTGGGGCCGTCGTTGAACAAGTGGCCCAGGTGGCTGTCGCCGTGCTTGGAGCGGACCTCGGTGCGGATCATGCCGAACTCGCGGTCCTGCTTCTCGACGACGTTCTCGGCCTCGAGCGGCTTGGTGAAGCTGGGCCAGCCCGTGCCGGAGTCGAACTTGTCGGTCGAGGAGAACAGCGGCTCGCCGCTGGCGATGTCCACGTAGATCCCGGAC
>JAYTIP010000104.1:0-4290 GCA_043731745.1 Elusimicrobiota bacterium
GTGAACTTCCAGGCGTTGCCGAGCAGGTTCGTCATCACGAGGCCCAGCAGGCGCTCGTCGCCGTCGGCGCTCAGCCCCGCCTCGACGCGGACTGCGACCCGGCGCCGCGGGTCGGCGACGGCCAGTTCCTTGAGCGCCGCTTCGGCCAGCGCGCTCAGGTCCACGGGCGCGCGGCGCATCACGGCGCGCGAGACGCGGGAGAGCTCGAGCATGTCGTCGATGAGGCTCGCCATGCGCTGGGTCGCGGCGCGCACGCGCGCGAGGTCCGCGGCGCAGTCCGGGCTCAGCTTGTCCGCGCAATCCTCCACGACGGCCAGGCTGAACCCGTCGATGGCCCGCAACGGCGCGCGCAGGTCGTGCGAGACCGAGTAGCTGAAGGACTCGAGCTCCTGGTTGGCCGTTTCCAGCTGGGCGATGGCGTTGATCAGCGAAGCGGTTTTTTCCTTCTCCTCCGTGATGTCCGACACCACGCCCACGACGCGCCCCGGCGCTCCCGTCGCGTCGCGCTGCAGCGAGCCCTTGGCCAGAATCCAGCGGTGGGCTCCGTCCTTGCGCGTGATCGGGCACTCCAGCAGGAAGACGCCGGTGCGCTGGACGGTCTCGAAGGCCCGTGCGACGAGCTCGTGCTGGTCGGGCGCGACGTGCTCTTCCAAGAATCGGGCCAGGGCCCACTTCGGCTGCAGGGTCTCGTAGCCGAAGATCTGATCGTTTCTCAAAGTCCGGACGATGCGCTCGCCGCGCAGATCCATCTCCCAGGCGCCCATCTTCGCGGCATCGAGCGCGAAAGCCAGCCGGTACTCGCTGTCGCGTAAGGCGGTCTCCGCCGCCGCCACCTGCCGCAGCCCGCGGTCGATGAGCGCGACCCAGACGAAGGTGAGCAGCATGCCGGCGAAGGTCATGAGGATGACGGTCCGCGAAGTCCTCCGGGCGTCGCCTCTCGATCCATCGAGCTTCGCGGCGAGCAAAGCGTCTTCCTCGTCCTCGATTTCCCGCATCAGGTGGACTATCCGGTCCATCAGGGCCTTTCCGTGGTTCGTGTCGAAGAGGCGGACGGCCGCTTCCAGCCCCTGCGTCTCGCGGCGCCGGGCGACCTCGCGATTCCAGTCCCGCTTGGCGACGATCAGCGACTCAAGCTCGGTACGGCGGGCGGCTTGAGAGGGGCTGTCCACGGTGATCGTCCTCAGCCGGGCGATAAGCGGCGCAACGGCGCCTCGCAGCAGCGGAAGCGACGAGAGATAGCGCCGGTCCCCTGAGAGCGCGTACCCGCGATGGCCCGACTCCATGTCTTCGAGCGCGATGAACAGGCGGTGAGAGGTGTCGAGGATCTCGTGCGCGTGGCGGACCCACTCCTCCGTCTCGAGAAATCCGGTCAAGCTCCGGTAGGAAATGGCGCTGACGCCGACGAGCAGGAGCAGGCTGACGCCCAGGGCGACGGCGACGGTGGAGCGCAGGGAGAGCCTCATGGCGCCACTGTAGCGGTTAAAGGCCCCGAACGGTATTCTATGTCGGTAAAATAGTTATTGTAATTACAATGCGGACGGCATGACGGAGTCGTCACGCCGCGGAAAACAAAGATTGACGCGCCCGGCACGCCGGCGGCGTCCGCGGGGAGCTACACTTGCTCCATGACTGAAAAACCCCGCAAGACCAAGGACATCGACGCCGACCGCGAGCCCACCGACGGAGCGACGCGCTCGCCCGAGGCGCCTTTCGACAAAGACCTCACCGACACCTTCAACGAAGTGCAGCCCGAGACCTTTCGCGGGAACTCGCGCTCGTCCGTCGAGGCCGCGGCCGTGGACCCGGACATGGACGATACGGAGGGGGGCGAATGAAACGAAACGCGTCGGCGGCATGGACGGGCGGCCTCAAGGACGGCAAGGGGCTGCTCTCGACGGAAAGCGGCTTGCTCGTCAACGCGCGCTACGGGTTCACGACGCGCTTCGGCGAGGAGAAGGGCACCAATCCGGAGGAGTTGATCGCCGCCGCGCACGCGGGCTGCTTCTCCATGGCGTTGTCGGGCAAGCTCGCCGAGGCGAAGCTCACGCCGGAGCGCATCGAGACCATGGCCTCGGTCACGCTCGAGAAAACCGAGCCGGGCTTTACGGTCACGGCCATCCGCCTCACGGTGACCGCCAAGGTCCCCGGCGCGACTCCCGAGTCGTTCAAGGAGGCCGCGCAGAAGGCCAAGGACGGCTGTCCGATCTCGCGCCTGCTCGGCGCGGCGGCCAAGATCACGATGGACGCCAAGCTCGAGGCCTGACCCCAACGAAGAGCCCCCGGGCCTAGAGGCCCGGGGGCATTCCCGATATTTCTGGTCTCGGGTTCGTTGCCGACATAATAGCTCGCGGACTTGAAATCTCCCAGGACGAACGCGTCACGCCCGTTTAACGGATTCGTGACTTAAGAGCGTTTAGTGACTTCGATGAGGTGAAAGCCGAACTGGGTCTTCACCGGGCCCTGGACGGTTCCGACGGGGGCGCTGAAGACGACGGTGTCGAACTCGGGCACCATCTGTCCGGGGCCGAACTCTCCCAGGTCGCCGCCGCTGCGGCCCGACGGGCAGGAGGAGTGCTTCTTGGCGAGGTCGGCGAAGTTCTGGCCGCCTTCGATGTCCTTCTTGAGCTTGGCGCATTCGGCTTCGGTCTTGACGAGGATGTGGCGGGCGCGGGCGGTGGGCATATGATCTCCTGTGTTTGGCGGCCCCGCGATTCTAGCGAAGTCCGAGCCCGGAAGTCCAAAAAGAGTCACCGGGTCGTGACGGCGACGCCTCGGGGCCGGGGCTATACTGAGGTCAGCAAGGAGGGGTTATGCTCAGATGGTCATTAACGTTCCTCGTTGTGGCGTTGATCGCCGGAGCGCTGGGCCTGGCCGGGGTCGCGGGAGCCGCCGCGGGCATCGCGAAAGCGTTGTTCGTGGGATTCCTCATCCTGTTCGCGGTCACGGCGATCTTGGGGGTCACGGCGGGCCGCAAGCTCGCAGGACGCTCGACGCCGTCCGTGCGCCGGGAAGACCATCACCTGACGCATCGGTGAGGGCAAGGGGGGCCCGGGGTTTAGCCCCGGGCCTTTTTCCGCGCCCGCGACGGGCGGATTATTTCTTCGCTTGGAGATCGGCCAGCGCCGCCAGCACTTCAGCCGCGTGCCCCGCGGGGTCGACCTTGAGGAAGCGCTTGGCCACGAAGCCGCCGGGGGAGATCACGAAGGTGTTACGCTCCGAGAGCTTGGCGCTACCGAGGTTCATGATCGAGCCGTAGGACTTGGACACGGCCATCTTGTCGTCGGCGAGAAGCTTGAAGTTCAGTCCTTCCTTCGCGCAAAAGTCCTTGTGGGAGTTGGCGCTTTGCCCGCTGACGCCGATGATCACCGCGCCCTTTTCCTCGAACTTGGCCAGGTTTTTCTGGAAGCCGTGGGCCTCGACGGTGCATCCGCCCGTGAAGTCCTTGGGATAAAAGTACAGCACGACCCATTTCCCTTTGTAGTCCAAGAGGGAAACGGGTTTGCCCTCCTGCGAGATCAAAGTGAAGAGGGGCGCCTTCACGCCCTCTAGCGGAGGGGGCGGCGTTTTCGCGAGGGCGGAAACGGCGAGGAGGCAGAGCAAGGCCGGTATTAAAAGGGTTTTCATGCCCTGATTAAACTAATTCGCGCGGGCCACGAGGCGGGACTGCTGCGCCGCGACGACGCGGTCCTGTTCCTCGATCCCGCGCAGGCGAAGCAACGCGATCGCGTCGACGGCTTCGGGCGTCGGCTGGACCGCGCCCGACTCGAGGTCGACCTCGAACGCGTAGGCGGGGAAGCCGGCGGGCTCGCGGTAAATGACCAGGTACGAGGCCTCGTCCGTCTTCTCCGCGCTCCAGGCCTTGCTGCCGTCCGCGTTGCGCTGCACTCCGCCCAGGCGCGCCAGGACGGGCGTCTCGTCGCCGGCCATCGTCGACTGCTGGACCAAGGAGATCGCTTCGCGGGCGTCCTCGTCGACGACATAAACGGGGCGCGCCACGACGTTTGGCGCGGCGGCCTTCACCTCGCTGACGAAGTCGACGCCGCCGATGAAGGCGATCAAGAGCGCTCCGGCCGACAGCGCCGCCTTCATGTGCCAGCGGTACGCGTCGGGATCCTGCGGGATCGCGGGCAGGCCGAGGGTCTCCTGCATCTCCTTCTGCAGCCAGGCCGGGGCCTCGCCGCCCGTGCGCGACAGCGCCAGCGAGATCGCGAGAAGCTCCACTTCGGTGCGGGGAGTGAGGTTGTCCATGCCTTCAGCGTAGCTCCCGGCATCGTTTTTGGCCACGAAAGA
>JAYTIP010000105.1:0-17593 GCA_043731745.1 Elusimicrobiota bacterium
GCAATCGGCAGTCGGGAGATCCCGCTGTTCGCGGTGAATCTGGGCAGTCTCGGATTTCTGACGGCCATTAGCGTCGAAGATCTCTTTCCGGAGCTCGAACGCGCGTTGCGTGGAGAGCACCGCATTGGGAAACGCAAGCTGCTGCACGCGGATCTCATCCGCGATGGCCTTAACGTAGGCGGCTACGAAGCGTTAAACGACGTGGTGATTACCAAATCTTCGATCGCCCGCATGATCGATCTCGACGCGCTGGTGGACGAAAAATTCGTTTGCGCCTATAAGGCCGATGGCCTCATCGTCGCCACGCCCACGGGCTCGACGGCGTACTCGCTCGCGGCCTCGGGGCCGATCATCGATCCGTCGCTCGACGTGACCTTGGTGGCGCCGATCTGCCCGCACGCGCTGACCCAGCGCCCGCTGATCGTGCCGGCCCACCTGCCGCTGACCATTCGCCTGGGCAAGCGCCGCGAGGGAGAAGACCCGCGCGTGCTCGTCTCGCTCGACGGACGCGCGGGCTGCGACCTCAAGATCGGCGACGAGGTGCGCGTGCGCCGCGCGGAGACGCCGCTGCGCCTGCTGCTGCCGCCGGAACGCTCGTTCTTCGAGGTTTTGCGCCGCAAGCTGAAGTGGGGGCAGAGATAGGATGATCCGCCGCCTCAAGGTCGTCAACTTCGCGGTCGCCGAGAAGGTCGAGCTCGAGCTCGGCCAAGGCTTCACCGCGCTGACCGGCGAGACCGGCGCGGGCAAGTCGATCTTGCTCGAGTCCCTGGGCTTTCTGCTCGGCGGGCGCGGCTCCGCCTCGTGGCTGCGCGCGGGCGCGCAGCGCCTCGAGGTCGAGGGCGTGCTCGACGCGACGGATGTTCCCGCCGACCTGCGCAAGGAGCTGGCGCTCACGGGCAAGACGGTCGAGCTCAAGCGCGAGCTCGACGTGACGGGCCGCACCCGCGCCTCGATCGCCGGCAAGCCCGCGCCCGTGGCCGCGCTCGGCCGCATCGGCGAGCACTTCGCCGACTTTCACGGTCAGCACGAGAGCCGCACCTTGCTGCAGGCGTCGTCCCAGCTGATTTTGCTCGACCGCTTCGGCGCGCTGGAGAACGAGCGCGAGGCGCTTTCCTCCGCGTATGCCGCGTGGTCGGGCCTCAAGGCCCGTCTCGACGCCTCGTCCTTGTCCGAGGCCGAGCGCGAGCGCCGCGCCGACATGATCCGCTTCCAGCTCGAGGAGATCGACGAGGCGAAGATCCGCTCCGGCGAGGATGAGGAGCTCGAAGAGAAGCTGCCGCGGCTCAAGAATGCGGAAAAGCTCCGCGGCTTGGCGGACGCGGCGTACTCGCTTCTTTACGCTGAGCGCGACTCGGCCGTCGTGCGCCTGACGAAGGCCGCCAAAGCCGTGTCCGATCTGGCCCAGATCGATCCCTCCCTCGGCCCCTTGCAGACCGAGCTCGAGAACGCGCGCATCGCCGCGGACTCCGTCGCCCGCGAGCTCGGGGATTACCGCGGCTCCGTCTCCGCCGATCCCGGGGCCCTCGACGCCTTGCTGTCGCGTCAGGACGCGTTGGCGCGCCTCAAGCGCAAGCACGGCGTCACCGTGGCCGACGTGCTCGCCGCGCGCGAGGTCCTCGCCGCCGAGCTCGACGGCCTCGAGAACGCCGACGAGCACCTCGAGAAGACGCGCAAGGAGGTGGCCGCCGCCGAGAAGGCGTTGGCCAAGCTGTGCGACGAGGTTCACGACAAGCGCGTGAAGGCCGCGAAGAAGCTCGACGCCGCGGTCCTCAAGGAGCTCAAGGTTCTCGGCCTGCCGCACGCCCGCTTCTCCTGCTCGGTCGAAATGGAGGAGGGCAACTACGGAAAAACGGGCGCGGACGCGGCGGAATTCCTACTGGCGCCCAACCCCGGCGAGCCGCTGCGCCCCGTGAAGACCGCCGCCTCGGGCGGTGAGCTCTCGCGCGTCATGCTCGCCCTTAAAACCGCCTTCGCCAAGGCCGACCGCACCGCGCTCCTCGTCTTCGACGAGGTCGACGCGGGCATCGGCGGCGAGGTCGCGCACGCGGTCGGCGAGCGCTTGGCCGCTTTGGCCAAGGGCCGTCAGGTCCTGTGCATCACCCACCTTCCGCAGGTCGCCTGCTTCGCGCAGACGCACCTGCACGCCGTCAAAGACGTCTCAGGCGGCCGCACGCGCCTGCGCGTGGACAGCCTGGCCGGCGACGGTCGCCTGGAGGCGGTCGCCACCATGCTCGGCGGCAAACCGACGGGAGCGTCGCGCAAGCACGCCCAAGAGTTACTGGAGAGTTCGATCTCATGAGCCAAAAGATCCGTACGCGCTTCGCGCCGTCCCCGACGGGCTTCCTGCACATCGGCGGGGCCCGCACCACGCTCTATAACTGGCTGTTCGCGCGTCGGCACAAAGGCGACTTCATCCTTCGCATCGAAGACACCGACGAAGTCCGTTCCACCGACGACTCGGTGACGGCGATCCTCGACTCGGTGAAGTGGCTCGGCCTCGACTGGGACGAGGGTCCCGTTGATGGAAAAAAGGATCAGGGTCCATTCTCCCCATACTTCCAGATGCAGCGCGTCTCCATCTACCGCAAGTATCTTGACCAGCTCGTCGCCGAGAGCAAGGCGTACCGCTGCTACTGCACGAAGGAGGAGCTCGACGAGTTCCGCCGCGTGGCGCAGCTTGAGAAGCGCCCGCCGCGCTACCCGGGCAAGTGCCGCAATCTGACGGACGCTCAACGCAAGCAACTCGAGGGAGAGGGGAAGAAATTCTCCATCCGCTTCAAGATGCCCGTCGACGGCGCGACGATCGTCGACGACGCCATCCGCGGCAAGGTCTCCTTCGAGAATAATTTACAGCAGGACCTCGTCATCTGGAAGACGACCGACGGGCCGACCTACAACTTCTGCTGCGTCATCGACGACCACCTCATGGGCATGACCCATGTGGTGCGCGGCGACGAGCACTTGTCGAACACGCCCTCGCAAATCCAAATCTACTACGCGCTCGGCTGGGAGACGCCGAAGTTCGCGCATCTGTCCATGATCCTCGGTCCCGACGGCTCGAAGCTGTCCAAGCGCCACGGGGCGACCTCGGTGCTCGAGTACCGCGACCAGGGCTACCTGCCGCACACGATGCGCAACTACCTGGCGCTTTTGGGGTGGTCAAATACCGAGTCGCAACAGCTCTTCACCGACGAAGACTTGATCTCCAAATTCGACCTCGAGGGGTGTCAGAAAAGCCCGGCGACCTTCGACACGGTCAAGCTCAACTGGATGAACGGCGAGTATATTCGCCAGACGCCGGTCGCCGAACTCGTGAAGTTGGCCATGCCGTTCATCGAAAAGGCCGGGCTGGTCGGTAAACCCGGCCCCTCGTTCGAGAAGGTCGTCGCACTCGAGCACGAGAAGTTCAAACTGCTCTCCGAGATCCCGGCTTTGATCGAGTTCTTCTACAATCCGGTGGTCTTCGACCAGAAGGCCTTCGACAAGGTGCTCAAGGCGCCGGGCGCCAAAGAAGTGCTGCTCGGTCTCGCCGACGCGCTGCAGGCCTGCGCCCCGTTCGAGGAAAAGGCCCTCGAGGCGCGCATCCGTCAATTCGTAACGGAGAAGGGCCTCAAGAACGGCCAGGTCTTCCACCCGATCCGGGTGGCGACGACGGGCCGCACCGAGGGGCCGACCTTGTTCCTCATGCTCGAGATCATGGGCCAGGACATGGTCGTTTCCCGCCTTAAAGAAGCCGCTACAAAGCTCTGACGCTCTAGGCCTTGCGCGGCACGGGCATTCTCATATACTATCCCGTCCTGATTTTCCGGAGGCGTTATGACGAAAAAATTGGCTGGTAAACCGGCGGCGAAGGCGAAGGCCTCGACCGGCTCGTCCGCGAAAGATTTGGCGTGGCTCACGCCCGCGAAGATCAAGTCGATCCGCGCCGAGCTCGTGACGATGCGCGACGACATCCTCAAGACCGTGCGCAAGCAGAGCATCCACGAAGTCGACAACGGCGACTCCGTCGACCAGGCGAGCCAGTCCATCGAAAAGGAGCTGATGTTCGAGCTCTCCGACAACGAGCGCACGACGCTCGACATGGTGGAGGCCGCGATCCGCAAGATCGACAACGGCACCTACGGCATCTGCGAGGCCACGCAGAAGGCCATCACGCGCGCCCGCCTCGAGGCGATTCCTTACGCGCGCTACTCGATCGCCTACCAGAACCAGCTCGAGCAGAAGGTCACCGACGCGCAGGAGCCCGGCCTCGACTTCTCCGTCATCGGCGAGTCGGAACGCGCCGGCGACTAAAAGCGGCGCTTCCGGGTTTCGCCTGGGTAGCCTGAACGGGTAGGACGGTGGCCCCGGAAGGAGGCCACCATGCAAGATACCGCGCTGTACCAGTATCTTTTGGATCTGAAGGTGCCGTGGGCGGAGCCGCGGTCGCGGTTCACATAGATGTTCGAGCGTCTGGCCATCGACGTGTTGCGCCAGTGCGACGAGGATCTTGCGGATCAGCTGGGACGAAGCGTGGCGCTTGATGACGCGCTCGGTTCTGCGAGGATGTTATAATCGCCCGATGAAGCAATTACGACTCTTATGTCTCGTCTTCGCGACGCTCTTGATCTTGGGGGCCAGCGGCTTCGCGCAGCCCTCCGACCTGCACGAGATTGGGCGGCGTCGGATTGACGAGCTCGTGCGGTGGGCGAAGTCTCTTGAATCATCGCGGCATGCGGCTTTCGACCGCGCTCAGGCGGCGCTGACGCACGCCGACGGCGCCTTGGTCATGTCGAAGAAAGAGGAGGATCCCGTTGCGGCCGCCGTTGCCAACGAAGCGCTGAAGAAAGATCTCCACAACGCCGCGAAGGCCCAGCTGCTCTGGGATTTGTCCCGGGAAACCGTTCGTCTCACCGAAGCATTCGCGAAAGATTGGAAAGGCAGCGACACGTTCCTTTTCGCGCCCGTGAACATCAAAGGCACTGTTCTCATCAAAACAAAAGCGGGAGTCCGGCCCTTCAACGGTACGTACGTCATGCAAACCGGCGACACGGTGACCACGGGACCTGATAGCTCCGTCTTTCTGCGGACTCCTGAAGGCCATCTCATCATGGTCCGGGAGAATTCGACGTTCACGCTCGGCCGCCAGGCGGGCCGGCTCGAGTCGGCGATCCTGTCCATCATAAAAGGAGACGTGCACGTCGAGCGGCCGCGCGTGCCGTCGCCCACCGTTCGGGGTTCGAACGACGAAACTCTGTATCGGGCCGTGCAGTTCGTCGTCGCGACGAAAGGAACGGAATTCGAGATGTCGGTCGACCCAGACCACGGCGGACGCCTCGTGCCGATCTCGGGAATCATGGAGATGTCCGCCGTCGCGGACGCTCCGGCATCCGCGCTGGATGCCGCCTGGAAGCTCGACGCATCTCAGGCGGCCTACGAGGCGCCGCAGGGGACGGGATTGGCGAGGGTCGCCGCGGTCATGGGAGACGCGTCGATCACGGGCTCCGGCGATCATTCACAGCCCGCCGCCGCGGGGGACGCGCTCGCCGCGGGTCAGCAAGTTCAGACGGGGGTCGGCGGGTTCGTCCTCTTGGATTTGACGGAAGGCCAGCGCGTGGTCCTCGCGCCGGGATCGCGGCTGTCGGCGGGCGCGAATGCCAAGTCCGGCGCGGCGTATTATGCGCTCAAGGACGGCCGCGCGCGTTTCTGGGGAACCGGAGCCGCGGTCGCGGCTCGAATCCTCACGCCGAACTCCGTCACCGAACCGAGGGCGTCCCGGTACGAGATCGGGTTAAGGGATGGCGGCGCCGCGGATTTCTCGATCGGCGGCGGGACGATCACGATCACGGCGGTGAAGTCGAAGCTCGACCAATCCAAGCTGAATGAGTGGTGGGAGCCGTGAGCGCCATGAAGCGGCGAATCCTGACGGGTCTCCTCGCCGGTGCGGCATTGAACTTTGTCTTGCCGTTCGATTCCTTGGCCGCAGACTGCGGTGCAGGCGCCTGGTGCCCGTGCCCCAACACGGCCTACGGGAAATGCATGGATCGGTTCAATAGCTGCGAGGAAGCCTGCGGTCTGACCCAGTCCGGCGGCGGCAACTCTAGCTCGTATTCAAGGGGCTACGACGCCGGCGCGGCGGCGAGGCAGGCGGCGGCGGCGCAGGAAGCCGAGCGCGAACGCGAGAATGAACGCCGCGCGAAGGAAGCGCGGGAGCGCAAAGAACGCGAAGACCAGTTCATCCGCGACCGGGACGCGGGCGTCGGGGAACTGCGCGGCGTCATTGGGACGAAGACGACGGCGAATAGCGCCGGTCCCGAGCTGCGCGGCGTCGGCGCGGTCGACACGGGCATTCGCGACGTGCGCCCCGACCGGAAGGCGCGCGCCGACCTGGGCGGAACGCATGCGGCGTGGAAGCAGCTGAATTGCGCGGCGGGAATCGCGGGCTACGCCATGGATTCGCTCAATTTGAAAGTAGTCGGTCCGCGCGGCGCGCCGGACTTCAAGGAGTTCACCTACCTTTCCGGCGAGGCGATCAACGCGCTCAACGGCGGCACGGTCGGCGTCGAGTGCCCGCCCACCGCGGCACTGCCCCGGACTTACGGCAAAGGAGGCGCGGAAAGATATAAAAAAGACTATCTGGCCATGCTCGAGCGAAGTCGGGAGCTCGCGGACGTGCTGAAGAAGACGCTGGCGGATCGCGAGGCGGTTCACGCCCGCGTCTTCGAGGCCAAGAAGCGGCTCACGCCGTTGCGCGAGGCTCCCGCTGTCGCCGCGGCGCCGAAGAAAGACGAGTCTTCGCCGGAGACGCCGGCGGCGCCAGTGAAGAAGAAAGGTCAAGCGGCCGAGTTAGCCGCCGCCGCGCTTCGCGAGGCCGAACGCCAGGAACAGGAACTCGCACAGTTGGAAGCCGCGACGAGAAAGAAGCTCGAGCTCACTGAGAAGATCACCAAGAAGGTCGAGGCGGGCGAGGCCGACGCGCTCGGTCTTCTCGAACAGGAGGAGGGAAAGAAATGAAGCTCAACACGATCCTCGTCGCCGGCCTACTTCTGCGGCCTCTTGTTGGGCGCGCCGCCGCGCCCCCCGCGCCTTCGCCCCGCGTCCAACTGAAGGAAGCGATCGAACAACTTCAGAAGACTCCAGAAGACGCCGCGCTGCGCGAGAAGATCATTCAGCTGGCCCGGACGGTAAAACCCGCCCCGGCGCTTCCAGAAGAAGCCGAGCGGCGGATGGCGCGCGGCACGGCGGCCTTTCAGGGGGCGAAATCCGTCGCGGATTATGCCGATGCGGCGAAGGAATACGAGCTGGCGACGCTCTCCGCCCCGTGGGCGGGCGACGCATACTTCAATCTCGGGATGGCGCAGGATAAGGCGGAAAACTACGATGCCGCCGTGACCGCTCTCAAGCTGGCGCAGCTCGCCTCGCCCGAAAGCAAGGACATAAAGGCGCGCATTTATCAGGTCGAGTACCGGCGAGAGAAAAACTCTCCCTTGGTTGCGGCGCAGAAGGAAAAGAAGAAGAAGCAGGAGTTAGCCGCGCATCTGGACGGCGCCCAGTGGCACGAGGATGAGCATCCGTACCGGGCGACTTGCAGCGATCTGTTTGTCGAGGTCCACCACGGAGAGGTGTCTTACGGTTCTATCATCGTCAATCTAAATGGGACGGGATGTCCTCGGCCCGCCGAAGTGGGGATGGCGATGGGCCATCAGCGTGCCGCCCTGGAGGGATTGGATTTTCTAATGACCCAGAATGGACTATCGTGGAAAGGGCAAATCAGCGAGGATGGGGAGAAGGTCACCATCATTTGGGCCGACTCGTCGACGGGACAAACGGCGACATCGACCTACAGCCGGGTCAAAAATCCCAGATGGTTCGGCTTCAATGAGAAATAAAACGCCGTACAGATTCCTTGCCGGGATGCTTTTTGCCGTCGGCCGGGCCCAGGGGGGGACTACCCCTACGCATTCGTCGCGCGCCCAGCTCACGGAGTCGATCGAGCAACTGCACAAAACTCCTAACGATACGGCTTTGCGCGAGAAGATCATCGCGCTTGCGCTAAAGGCCAAGCCCGCGCCGACTATTCCCGAGGAAGCGCGAAGACATTTCGTGAAGGCGGTCGCTCTGCAGAAAGAGGCCAAAGCCGCCGAGGACTACGACCTGCCGATCCGTGAATACAGGCAAGCGCTGCTGGCCGCTCCCTGGTGGTCCGACGCCTACTACGACCTTTCCTCCGCGCTGGAACTCAAAGAGCAATACGCGGAAGCGATCGAGAATCTGAAGCTCTCCATTCGCGCTAATCCGAAGGGGCCGGACGCCCGCGCGGCGCAAGACAAGATCTACGTTTTGGAAGCTAAAATCGAAAAGGCGGATTCCAAGGAGAACAGCCCGGCGGGCAAGCTCCAAACATTTCATAAAGGCTTAGACGGCGGGGTGTGGAAAAAAGAATCGGAAGAATCGAGCCTGAATGGCGGAAATTATGCGCGCGTCACCATTCTGGGCCCTTACCCTCCGACCTCATACCTCGAGATTCACGGCGATAAAATAGAAGGGTATGACGTTTATCCGAACAATCCGAGCTTCCATCAGCAGACTATTCCGTCAACGGCGTATTCCGGACCGGAGTTCGACCTGGCAGAAGAAGAGCAGGCAAAATACCGATATTCACTTTACCGGTTCAGGTTCAACGAAGACCGGCAAATGATAATCCTGCAAACAAAATCGACTATCCCAAGCGGCGACACTATCGCTGAAAACATCGTTTACAAGCGCATCAAGTAAGGAGCCGGATATGAAATTAGTCTTTACGATCATCTCGGGGCTTCTAATGGTTCTGAACAGCGGCGCCCTCGCGGAGCCGACGTCCTCGCCGCGCGGGCAGCTGAAAGAATCGATCGAGCAATTGCAGAAAACGCCCGATGACGCGGCGCTACGAGAGAAGATCATTAAACTCGCCAAGAAGGTTAAGCCCGCGCCCGTAGTCCCGGAGGAGGCGCGGCGCGCCTTCGTGCGCGGCAACACGGCCTTCAGCGAAGCGAAAGGACCGGAGGACTACGCGCGGGCGATTCAGCGTTACGACGAGGCGCTTTTGATCGCGCCCTGGTGGAGGGATCCTTATTTTAACTTGGCCAAGTCGCTGGAGCTGCAAAAAGAGTACGGTCGCGCGATTCAGTCGATCAAGTTGTTCCTGCTGACGGGTCCCTCAGCCGACGACGCGCGAAAAGCGCAGGACTATAGCTACGCGCTTGAAGATAAGCAGGAAAAACTGGTGAAGATGAAATCCGATCAAGAAGCGGTGGTGAAGCGGGGCTCGTCCGGCGAACAATCGGATGCAGAGTTGATCCGCAGCCTCGACGGAGCTGTATTTGTCGATCATTGGGATACGAACCGGGAGCAGGGCGATTATCTTTACCAGATTTCCGGGGGCAACGTTATAATGACGCTCCGCCTCACTGGTGGGAATTCGACTGGTTGCTGGGATAACCGTCCTATCTACGTTGGACAATCCTGCACTCCAGAACCATCAGTTCCTCTGAACGGTCGGCGCTTCTCATGCTATATGAATACGAGCGATTGCGAAATAAGTCCGGACGGCAAGTCCGTATTCATGCGGCGCAGGACTGCGGATGCCGAACTGTTCAGAACTCTACATCGGCAGTAGTCTCATCGAGACAAAGCGCTAAAAAACCTGCAAAGGAGAATGAGAATGGCATCGTTTTCTCGCGCTCTATGCGCGGTGCTGTTAATTTCCAGTTCCGGTGGTGCGAAAGCTCGGCCGGCGTCGTCGCCGCGCACCCAGCTCAAACAGTCGATCGAACAGCTCCAGAAGACGCCCGATGACGCCGCCCTGCGCGAGAAGATCATTAAACTGGCCCGGACGGTAAAACCCGCTCCGACCGTTCCAGAAGAAGCGCGCAGGCACTTCGTGCAGGCCGTGACCCTGCAAAAGGACGCCAAAGGTACATCCGATTACGATGAGGTCCTCGCCGAATACGCTCAGGCCCTGCTGATCGCGCCGTGGTGGGGAGACGCGTATTACAATCTCTCAGTCGCCAATGAGGCCGCCGGGCGTTTCGAGGCCGCACTGCCCGCTCTGAAGTTATTTCTCGCCACCGGCCCCAAGCAGGCCGACGCGCGTCAGGCGCAGGATCATGTTTATGCGCTTGAGGCCAAGCTGAAGAAGGCGGCTAAGGAAAACTCCGCCAAAGAGGAAGCCGCGCGCGCCGAGGAGGCGAAGTATGGTTGGATGTTGGGACGCTGGAGCTTCGTGATGGAGGGGGCCCACTGGACGAGCGAAGGCACCATCTTGGCGAACAAAGACGGAGACAAAGTCGAATTCAGGTTAATAAAGGGAACGCTGCATATGAATGGGAGCGACTACCCCTGGGAAGTCTCCTATGCCAAAGCGAATGGATTTGTACGAGGGTCCGTCTCGGCATCCGGAGAGATCGCCTGGGAAGGCCGGGGCGACGACACTCCGGGATGCCCCAATATCCCTTGGTTCCAGGTGAGTCCGGATATCAGCAGCGACCATCGCACAATTCGATACACGCAACAGAGAAGGTCGGGTGGTCAATGCGGACCGTCCAGTCAGGATTTCTATACGTTGACCCACGAATAATCGGCAAAGGAAATCAGAGATGAAATTGATGCTCCGCCTCGTTGTCGCGCTTTCGGCTTGCATGTTCGTCGTCCCTGTCGCCGCGCAACGCACCCAGTCGCCGCGCGCGGAATTGAACGAGTCGATTGCCCGTCTTCAGAAGACACCCGACGACGCGGCGCTACGAGAGAAGATCATTAAACTCGCCAAGAAGGTCAAGCCCGCGCCCGTAGTCCCGGAGGAGGCGCGGCGCGCCTTCGTGCGCGGCAACACGGCCTTCAGCGAAGCGAAAGGGCCTGAGGACTACGCGCGGGCGATCCAGCGTTACGACGAGGCGCTTTTGGTCGCGCCCTGGTGGAGAGATCCTTATTTCAATCTGGCCAAGTCACTGGAGCTGCAAAAAGAGTACGGTCGCGCGATTCAGTCGATCAAGTTGTTCCTGCTGACGGGTCCCTCGGCCGATGACGCGCGAAAAGCGCAGGACTATACCTATGCGCTTGAGGATAAGCAGGAAAAACTGACGAAAGAAAAATCCGAGCAAGAAGCGGTGTCGCGCGCTGAGGAAGCGAAATACGGTTGGATTTTAGGGGAGTGGAAGTGGGTGGATTCGCACCGCGGACGAAGCAGGGAGCCCAGACCGTTCCTGGCCAAGAAAACCGGAGACGGTGTCGATTTCTTCATGACCGAGCACCCCGACGAGCACTCGCAATTGCGCGCGAAATTTGAATCCCGGAATGAAATAAGTTGGGAATTCTGGCTCGACCCCGCGGGAGGGTGGGTGTGCCCTGGACTCACCGGCTGGGTCCGCGCGAGCATGACCGTCAGCTCCGATCGGCGACGGCTCAATTTTCAATACTATCCGACCACCGAAGGTCATTGCGAACGCGGGCCGGGGCCCTATCCCTTTGAAGTCGAATTGACGCACAACTAAAAGCGGGGAGAATAAAAGATGAATTCAATTCTCAGGGGTATCGGCGCGCTTTTGTTGGGCTTAGCCGCCGCCCAGGTGCGAGCGGAGCTCGCCCCATCGCCGCGCGCCCAGCTCAAAGAGGCGATCGAACAACTCCAAAAAACGCCCGATGACGCTGCTCTGCGAGAGAAGATCATCAAGCTTTCCAAGAAGGTAAAGCCCACACCGGCCGTTCCCGAGGAAGCGCGGCGTTTCCTGGCAAGAGGCAACGCCGCCTTCGAGTCCGCGAAGACCGATGAGGATTACAAGCTGGCTTTACCGGAATTCAGAAACGCGGTCAACAAAGCGCCCTGGTGGGCGGATGGCTACTATAATCTCGCAAAAACCCAGGAGAAGACCGGCGACGTCGACGGGGCTCTGGTGAACTACCGGCTCTGTCTGGCGGCGGATCCCGCTGGGAAGGACGCCGAAAGCGTCCGCACCCTGACATATAAGTTGGAGTTCAAGGCGGAGCAGAAGGCGAAGGAAGGCGCGGCGAAGAGCGAGCGCCGGGACTGGGCCACGAACATCGTGTCGCGGCTGCAGCAGACATACGGCGGTTTTCATGCCGTTCAACTCCACCAATGCTTGGCTCTGAGTCGAGGTAAAACCATCTGTGACGATCAGGAAGCCGACGGCAACAACTGGCACGTCTCACCCGCACCCGAACCGCCGGCCTTCAGCGTGGACGGTGAAAATAGCGACCAGATTGTGATCACAATCGGTACTTTCAAGTTTTGCGGTGTGGTCAATGGAAGCGCTTTCGAGAGCGTCAATTGGACCTATTGCGGCTCCGACGTGAATGACTTGCGGAAGGGGAGCGCCGCCAAGATGTCATTGGAGCCATGGTCCGGTCATCCCGGAATCCTCATGCAGTATCTCTTCTCGGGTAGAGGCTGCAAGCGCGACTGGTACGAATTCGCTCAATGAGTAATCGGAGAAAATGAGAAATGCATACAACGGCTAGATTCTTCGCAGCATTCTTTTGGTTCATGATCGTGGGCCAGGCCCATGCCCTTCCCGCTCAATCCCCTCGAGCGCAGTTCAAAGAGTCGATCGAACAACTCCAGAAAAATCCCGACGATTTCTCTCTGCGTGAGAAGATCATTGCGCTCGCTCGCAAGGTCAAGCCCGCGCCGGCCGTGCCCGAGGAGGGGCGCAAACATTTCGTGCAGGCCGTCGCGCTTCAGAAGGACGCCAAATCCCCGTCTGATTACGACGAAGCCATCGCGCAGTACAATCAGGCCCTGCTGATCGCGCCGTGGTGGGGCGACGCCTACTACAACCTCTCCGTCGCGGACGAGGCCGCGGGACGACTCGATGCGGCCATGGTCGCGTTGAAACTATTCGTCGCGACCAAGCCGAAGGAAGGCGATGCGCGCCAGGCGCAGGACCGCCTGTACGTCCTTGAGGCCAAACAGGCTAAGGCCGCCAAAGCGCAGGCCGCCCAACAAGATGCCGCGCGAACCGAAGAAGCGAAATTCGGATGGATACTCGGTGAGTGGAAGGTCGCGATGGCTGGCTGCAGGGGGCATTGTCGCGTGGAGGGTGTCGCTGAGGCTCGAAAATCGGGGAATCTGATCGAATTAAAGCGGACTCAGGGCACGACTTACTTGGGAAATCACCCTCCGGAATCGTGGTCGAAGGATTTTGCCGCAGCGGATGGATTCCTCCGGGGAACCGCCTCGCCTTCAGGGGAAATCGTCTGGGAGGGTTTTGACGATGCCGGCGCCGGCTCGTGTGCGACAAGCTGGCTTCCGGCTCAGCCGGACATCAGCAGCGATCACCGGACCATTAAATACTCCAAACTCACGAAAATGTACGGAACATGCGCGCCGTCCGATCATGATTTGTGGGTGTTGACGCGAGAGTAATCCGCGGTCGCGCGCCGTGGGCAAGGCCGAAACGGAGAGAGAATGTCATCGACTTCCAACATCGCTGTAGCAGTAATGCTGCTGTTCGGCTTCGGCCGTGCGGGGGCTCAGCCCGTGCTGTCCCCTCGCGCCCAGCTTAAAGAGTCTATCGAACAGCTCAAAGCGAGTCCGGACGACGCCGCTCTGCGCGAGAAGATCATCGCGCTCGCGCGCACGATCAAGCCCAGGCCCGCGGTCTCGGAGGACGCTCGCCGCCACTTCGTCATGGCGACGACCATGCAGAAGAAGGCGAAGAACCCGCGGGATTATGCCGAGGCGATCGCCGAGTACGACGCGGCGTTGCTCCTCGCTCCCTGGTGGGCGGACGCGTACTACAACCTCTCCGTCGTCGACGAGGCCGCGGGGCGGTTCGACGCCGCGCGAGACGCGCTCAAGCTGTTCCTCGCGACCAAGCCGAAAGAAGCCGACGCTCGTCAGGCGCAGGACCGCATCTACGCCCTCGAAGCCCAAAAAAAGCTGCAGGTCTCCGAGGAATCGACGAAAGCCGCTGAGTCAGGAGCGCGTGAGGAAGCCGCGCGCGAGAAATTTATCGTCTCCATACTGGGGCATTGGCAGTGGGGAAACAACACCATGAGCATCGACGTCTCTCGCGGTTCCGGCGCGGGCGTCGCGATCACTTGCCGATATGCCTCCCCTCGGGGTGATTGGGAGGGTTACGACATTGAAGTCACCGCGACAAGAGTCCGCTTCAAATGCACGGACACGATGTCCTTCACTCGAAATTTCAGCTTCGCCTTCGACGACGCAGGACGATTCATCGGCACGGATTCCGTATTTCGGAACGGAGAACCGATGAAGTGGGCTGATGGCAGGGTCGTGGAACCTGAAACATACCCATGGTCGCGCTGATTAACCCAAGGAGCGCAATGAAACCGGCCATCACGATCGTTGTTCGGTTTCAAGACTTGATCAAATGGCTCACGCCATCTTCGCGTTGATGAAACTAAGGCGCCTCCTGAAGGACGAGCGCGGGACGCTGATCGAGTTCCCCTTGCTCCTCGCCTTCGTCTTGATCGCCGTGGCGCTGATCCCCGCCTACCATTCGGTGTGGAAGGCGTTCGGCTTCGCGGCGCTTTACTTCGGCGGGGGACTTGCCGCCCTGCTGGGCGTCGGCATCCTGACGGGAAAATTCTCCGATCTGGCCGAGCTCGACTCAGTGCGGCGAGTGCTCGAATCCGGCCCCGTCCGTATGCTGGGAGCGGCACTCTGGTACGTGTTCGGAGGAGCCGTGTGCGCGATCTCCGCCGCCTTCGCGTCAATCTTCATCGCGCCCCTCCTCGCATCATCCCCCGAGGGCCAACTGAAGGTGATGCGAGCCCTCGCGGCCGCGGGTGCCTTGGCCGGCTTTTTCATCGTATACGCCGCTCGCCGCAAAGGGCCGAGTCCCTTGGATTCCCGATAGGACGTCCTAGACGATCGACTTCGTCGCGCCGATCGCCACAGTGACCTGCTACCAGCATCCGGTGACGAGCACGATGAGCGAGGGACTTATTGGCAAGATTCAGAAGATCAAAAGCATGGCCTGCGGCTTCAGGAACACGGAGAACTTCAAGAGGGCAATCTTCTTCCACTGCGGCGCGCTCAACCTTTACCCATGTTGAACCCGGAAGTGCCCTAAAAGCTAAGGGAGTTTCCTTGCCGGCTTTGCGTCCGGCCGCTTGCGGCCGGACGGCTCATTTTAGGATGAGGCCGTCGGAAGTTCTTCTTCGCGCCAAGCGGCGAAGCCGCCGATCACATCGGACACCTCGGCGTAGCCCGAGGCGCGCAGCAGGCTCGCCGCGATCGAGGAGCGGTAGCCGCCCGCGCAATACACGGCGACGGGCTTCCCCTTTGGAATCTCGCGCATGCGCTTGGACCACGCGGCGAGGGGGATGTGCAAGCTACCCGCGACGAAGCCGCCCGCGCGCTCGGCGTCGGTGCGCGCGTCGACGACGATGAGAGGGGTCTTCGCGTCCAGGCGCTCCGAGAGGGCTCGCGGCGTGAGGCGGGGCGTGCGCGCGACGAGGTCGGGGCGCGCGTCGAGCGCCAGCATGCCGCCCTTGAGGGCGCCGGCGACGCGGTCGATGCCCACGCGCGCCAAACGCGTGACGGACTCGGCCTCGCGCCCCGCGTCGGAGATGACCACGACCGGGCGCTCGGGGTCCAAGACTGAGCCCGCCCAGTTGGCGAACTTGCCGTCGATGCCGATGTTGATCGCGCCGTGCCAGTGAGCGCCGGCGAAGTCGGCGGGATCGCGCGTGTCGAGGATCTGAGCGCCGCTTTCGACGACCTTCTCGGCGGCGGCGACGGTGAGCAGCTTCAGCGACGCCAAAGTGGCGTCGAGCGTGCCGCGCTCGCGGCGGTTCATGTCGGCGTCGTGCGCGAAATAGGCGGGCGCCTCGGGTTGGTCCGATATCTGGCGGACGAAGTCCGCGCGATCCTTGATTTTGAGCGCGTGGTTGTAGAGCTTCTGCTCACCGATCGTCGAGACGCGCTCGTCCGACATGTTCTTGCCGCAGGCCGAGCCCGCGCCGTGCGCGGGGTACACCAGGGTCTCGTCGGGCAAGGAGAGGACCTTGCCGTGCAGGGAGTCGTAGAGCATGCCCGCGAGGTCTTCGGCCTTGTAGCCGACGGACGCCATCAGGTCGGGGCGGCCCACGTCGCCGATGAAGAGGGTGTCGCCGGTCAGCACGGCCTTGGGCTTGTTCCGGTCGGCGCCGAGGTCATAGACCGTTAAGCACACGCCTTCGGGAGTATGCCCCGGGGTTTCGAGGACGCCGATGCCGAGCGAGCCGAACTCGAGCCGGGCGCCATCTTTCAAAGGGGAAAAAGCGTAGTCGGCCTTGGCGCGGGCGCCCAGGTGGATGGCCGCGCCGCAACGGTCGCGCAGTTCCAAGTGGCCCGCGACGAAGTCGGCGTGGAAGTGGGTGAGCATCACGTGCCTGATCGTCAGGCCGAGCTTGGCGGCTTCGGCAACATAGCCGTCAACATCACGCTGGGGGTCGACGATCACGGCAGTCTTGGTCTTCTCGTCGCCGAGGAGGTAGGAAGCGTGAGCCAGACAAGCCAGGTAGAACGGTCGGATGAGCACGGGTCCATTTTACCCATTAACCGCCTTGAAAATGTAACACCCGGAAGCTATCCTGGCCTCGAGTGAAGTATTGGGTCTATAAGGAGTCGCACATCCTCGGCCCCTTCGACAAGGAGGGCGTTTCGGGGCTGCCGGGCCTCGACCAGGGAACCCTCGTGTGCGAGGGGGACCCGGCCGGAGGCTCGTGGCTTCCCGTCGGGGAAATCTCCGCCCTCTCCGGTTTGGCCTCCGCCCCGACCGAGTTCTCCGAATTCCCCACGACGGCCGGTCTCCTCGACCAGCTGCAGATCGACACCGCGGGGCTCGTCGGCGACGACGACTTCCCGGGCGCGCTGGCCGAGGACTTGTTCCAGGACGCGAGCCTCAAGGCCAGCTTTGGCGATGTCCTCTCCGCCGGCTCGGGCGGTTCCGCCGACGCAGACACCCGCCGGGCGAAGGAGAAGGTGTCGGAGCTGACGATCCAACTCGAACACCTCTATCGTCACATCGCCCAGCTCGAGGCCGGACAAACCGATCTCGCCCGCCGTCTGGCGGAAAAGGAACTCCAGCTCCGGCAGGGCGGGCATATCGCCGACGCCGCGGCACCCGCGCCCGAAGCCGCCGCTCCTGCGCGCACCTTCCTTTCGCCGGCGCCTCCCCCGGCCGGCGCGAAGGCACCCACGCCTGCGCCGGCCGCCGACGCTCCGGCCGCGCCGAGCGAATGGGCTCAGCCCGGGGCCTTGCCGCCGATCTTCGCCGGGGCCGAGGCGCCCTCAAAGCTCGTGGTGCCCGGCGTTCCGGGCCTGCCCGTTCCGCCGGTTGCGCCCGAGTTGCCGGCGATGCCTTCGTTCAAGGCGCCGGAGGCGCCGCTAATACCCGCCGCCGCGCCGGCTCCCGTTGAAGCGCCCAAGCCCGCTTCCTTCGGCAAGCCGAAATCGTTCAAGGTCGTGCCGACGGTCAAGGCCTTCAAGGTGCTCGGCGCCGAGAACGCCGCGCCGTCGCCCAATCCCGTTCCGGAATTCTCCGCGCCCGAAGCCGTCGTCGCGCCCGTCGCGCCGCCGCCTCCGCCCCCGCCGCTCGAGGTGGTC
>JAYTIP010000106.1:0-6194 GCA_043731745.1 Elusimicrobiota bacterium
GGCTCTCGTCGTCTGGCTGAGCGCCGACGCCAAGCCCGACCCCGACACCTGGTGGCACCTGAAGACGGGACAGCTCATCCTGCAGTCGCGCGCGATCCCTCATGCCGACCCGTACTCCTATGTCCTCAACGGCGCGCCGTGGGTGACCTTTGAGTGGCTGTTCCAGACGGCGCTGGCGCTCGTTTGGGCCGCGGCGGGCCCGACGGGCGTGTTGCTGCTGCGCGGCGGCCTGGTCGGCGCACTGTTCCTGCTCTTGCTGCGCTTCGCGGGAGGCGACTTCTGGGCGGGGGCCGTCACCGCCCTGGGCGCGCTCGTTCTGCGCGATTATTTCCGGGTGCGGCCCCAGCTGTTCGACTATCTGTTTTTCGCGATCTTTCTCGCGGCCCTCGACCGGGTCCGAGGACGGGCGACGCGCGCCGTTTGGCTGATCCTTCCCGCCCTGCAGGTCCTGTGGGTCAACCTTCACGGAGGGGCGGCCTTGCTCGGCGTCGGGCTCGTCGGCCTCAAGGGGCTCGCGTCCTGGGCCGAGGCGCGCGACGGCGAGGACGATCGCTGGAAGACCTTCGCGTCCTGGGCCGCGCTCGGCGTCGCCTGCCTCGCGGCGATGCTACTGAGCCCGCACGGCGCCGCGATCTTCGCCCACGCGCGCGCGACGCTCGCGTTCTCCGGCAAAGAGCTCATCCGCGAGTGGGCGCCGACCCCGATGGCGAGCAAGGAAGGAGCCTTGCTCGTGGCGAGCGCGGCCGCGATCGCCGCGTCGGTGTTCGTCGAGCCGTTTCTGGCCCTCGTCGCGCTCGTCACCGGCGTCATGGCCGTGCGCCACCTGCGCGATGTTCCCTTCGCGGGGCTCGTCGCGTTGCCGCTGGCGGCGCGGGTCCTGCAACGGGCGCGCCCCCTGCCGCGCACGGCGAAGTCCGCGCTCGCGGCCGCGCTCGTCATGGCCGTCGCCGCAGCGGGCTTCGTGCGCTTTGACGCGTCCTACAGCGAGCCGCTCGGCGCGGGCCTCGAGGACCGCATGGAGGCCGCCATTGCCTACCTCGACGACAACGCCGTCGAGGGACGGATGTTCAACTCGTACGCGCTGGGCGGCTATCTGATCTGGAAGGCCTGGCCCCGGCGCAAGGTGTTCGTCGACGGGCGCAACGTCGAGTATGGGGCGGATTTCATCCGCGATGCCGTGAGCTGGGGACGGCCTGACGCCTGGGCGCGACTCGATGGGCGCTGGCGCTTCGATTACGCGGTGCTTGAGAACACGAGCCGGTACGAGGCGGCATTGTTCGACGCCTCGCCCGACTGGGCGCTCGTGTTCTGGGACGACGCGTCGCTCGTCTACCTGCGCCGCACGCCGGCCAACGCCGCGTTGATCCGGCGCGACGCTTACCGCCTGCTCCAGCCCAACCGCGTAGACACCGATTACCTGAGAGAGAAAGTGAAGGACCGACGCGGAGCGGACGCCTTGATCGCGGAGCTCGACCGCGCCATGAAGGGCTCCTCCCGCAATGCCAACGCCGCGCAGACCCGCGCCGCGGTGCTCGCCTCGCTGGGCCGCAGGGCCGAGGCGTCGGCTGCGCTCGAGGATGTGCTCGCGCGGTTCCCACGCAAGCCCGGCCCCTACATGGCTCTCGGGTATTTCTACGAGAAGGACGGACGCTTGGCGGACGCCGAACGGATTTACGAGCGCGGCGTCGAGACCGCGCGCTGGAACAAGGACAAGACGACCCAGGCCTTCCTCGAGAACAACCTGGGCTCGGTCGAATTCCGCCTCGGCCGCCGCGAACGGGCGCGGGCGTTGTTCCTGGCCTGCCTCGAAAAGGTCCCCGGCCATCCGCAGGCGCGGGAGAACCTGCGGCGTCTGGACAAAACGCCGTAGACCGACTAACCTATATCATGCGCTTCGTCCTCGTCGCCGCTTTGCTCGTCGCCTGCGCCCACCCGCGGCCCGTGATTTATCCTGACGAGCATTATAAGACCGTCGGCGAAGAGGGCTCGCGCGCCGATGTCGACAAGTGCCTGAGCGACGCCAAGGAATACCTCAAGGCCAACCCCGCCAAGAAGGTCGCGGGCCACGCCGTGCGCGGCGGCGTGTTCGGCGCGATCATGGGCGTGGTGTTCGGCGCCTTCACGGGCAACTACGCCCGCGCGGTCAGCGAGGGCGCGGCGGTCGGCGCGGCGGGCGGCGCGGTCGGCGGCGCGTGGGAGGCCGGCTCTCCCGACGAGATCCAGCGCGCCTATGCCTCGCGCTGCCTCGCCGAGAAAGGCTACTCCGTCATCGGCTGGAAGTAATCGAACGAGCCGGACGAAAACCGATCGATCGGTCCGCGCGGTCGGGAACCGGGAAGCCTATCCAGCTCAGGTACTTGCGCAGCCACCACTCCGTGCAGCCCCGGAAGCCCGGATCTCCGGCGCCGCGATTGGCGGCGCGCAGCAGCATGTAGTGGTTGTCGTAGGAGCCGCCGCGCGCGACGCGCTTAAAGCCCGCGGGCGTCTCCCAGGCGGAACCGTCGGCGGGCGCGCCTGAGTAATCGTCGTGGTACCAGTCTTGCGTCCACTGCCAGACGAGCCCCGCCATGTCGCACAGGCCTTGGGGCGTGTTGCCGGCGGGCTTGGAGCACACCGGCCAGGTCAGGTCACGCCCGCAGGCGACGCCCTTGCCGCCGGGTTCGCTCATCACCGCGCGTTCGCAGGTCGCGGTCTCGTCGCCCCACGGGTATTCGCGGTTGAGGCCCGCGCCGCGCGCCGCGTACTCCCACTCGGCCTCGGTCGGCAAACGCCCGCCCGCCCACTCCGAGAACGCGCGCGCCTGATACCAATCCACGCAGACGACGGGCTGATCGTCGCCCATCAGACGCGAGTCCGTGCACGCCGACGGCGCGCAAACGCCGGCCGCCACGCAGGCGCGGTACTGTTTGAAGGTCACCGGAGACTTCGCCAGCTCGAAGGTCTTGACGCTCACGCGGTGGACCGGGCGCTCGCTGGCGGTACGCTCGGGCCCCCAGCGCTTGCCGGTTTTCGCGTCGACGCGCTCGCGCGGGGCCGAGCCCATGTCGAAGCTTCCGCCGGGAATGCGCACCCAGACGAGGCCCGCGTCCGCCGCGTCCGCTGGAACGGACGCCGCCGCCAGCCACAGGGCCGCCGCGAGCGTGATCATCCCTCGAGGATACAAAATCGCCGGGGCGGTCTTTTTGATACCCTACCGTCGGATGAAGATCGTCTCGCCGGAGTTTCTCGCCTTCTTTCTCCTGGTACTCGGCCTGAACTGGAGCATCCCCCGCTCCTGGCGCACGGGGCTTCTGGTGCTCGCGAGCTACGCGTTTTACGCGCTGTGGGACTGGCGTTGCGTGTTTCTGCTCTTCGGCCTCTCGGCGGCCTCTTACCTTCTCGGAAAATCCGCCGGCCCTTCGGCCACGCCCACACGCCGCCGCCTCGCGATCTCGGCCGCGGTGGCGCTCCATGTCGGCGTGCTCGCGTGGTTCAAATTCCGCGCGCTCGGCGCCGACAGCGTCGACGTCCTGCGTGTACCAGGGCCCGCGGGCTTGGCGCTGCCGTTAGGACTTTCCTACTACACCTTCTCGTGCCTGGGCTACGTCCTCGACGTCGCCCGCGGTGCGCCGCCGGCCGAAGGCCTTCTGACCTACTGCCTGTTCGCGGGCTTCTTCGTCCAGCTTACCGCCGGCCCCATCGGACGCGCGCGCGCGTTGCTGCCGCAGCTTCAGCCCCTGCGCCCGTTCGACCGCGCTCGTTTTTACGAGGGCTGCCACCTGATCTATTGGGGCCTTTTCCAAAAAGTCTTCGTCGCCGACAACCTGAGCCCGATCGTCGTCGCGGTCTTCGACGCCTCCTCAGCCGACTCGGGGTTGTCGGCTTTGCTCGGCATCTACGCCTTTACCTTCCAGCTCTACGGGGACTTTGCGGGTTATTCCAACATCGCGCGCGGCATGGGTAAGTGCCTCGGAATCGATCTGGCCGAGAACTTCCGGCTCCCGTTCTTCGCGCAGGACACCCAGGAGCACTGGAAGCGCTGGCACGTTTCGCTCTCGGAGTGGTTCGCTGATTTCGTCTACCGCCCGATCGTGGACCTGCCGCTGGGCTATTGGAAGTTCTTCGCCGCGCCCTTGCTGACCTTGCTCGTCATGGGGCTGTGGCACAAATTCACCCCGCAGATGGCCTTGCTCGGCCTCAATTACGGCTTCTGGATCGCGCTGACGATTTACGTGAAGCTCTGGGCCCTGCGCCGCGATTATGAGCCCACCGGTTTGTTCGCCAAGGTCCTTCCGTGGCTCAACCGCTTCGTGACGCTTCACCTGGTCTGCGGCGGCTTCATCCTTCTGCGCTCGCACTCGCTGAGCCAGGCCGCGGCGTTGCTCTCGCAAGCGGTCTCCTGGCCGCGACCGACGCCTCAGGCGTTCGATCTCGCCGGCCGCCTGCTGTTCTTCGGCCTGCCCCTGGCCGCCGCCGAGGCCCTCGAGTTCCGCATGGGCGGGGCGGGCTCGCTGCAGCGCCTAAAGCCGGCCGCGCGCGTTTCGCTGTACGCGGGGATGTTCCTGCTCCTGCTCAAGTACGGCCAGTTCGATTCGGAAAGCTTCTTTTACTCGAAATTCTGATGGAACCGGGGAAACCGATGGACGCCAAAGCCGCGATCCGGGAGTTCGTCCTCACCAAGCTCGTCGCCGAGGGCACCTTGCGCGACGACGAGTCGTTTTGGGAGACGCGCGCCGTGGACTCGCTGGGCATCGTGCGCCTGATTCATTTTTTGGAGAAGACCTTCGCCATCAAGGTCCCCGGCCGCGACGTGACCACGCAGACCTTCTCCTCGATCGACGGCGTGCACGCCTACTTGCTGAGCCGGCTGCCGCCGCCTACTTGAGCTCGGAGCGCTTGAGCTTGCCGAGCGCCGTGCGCGGAAGGGATTCGCGCCACTCGAAGACCGCCGGAACCTTGTAGGCCTCGACGCGCGAACGCAGCCATGAAATCAGCTCGGCGCTCGTCGGCCGAGGAACGCCGCTTGCCGCGACGATGACGGCCTTCACGCGCTCGCCCACGATCCCCGACGGATCAGGCATCCCCGCGCAGGCGCAGTCGGACACGGCGGGATGGCCGCGCAGCACCGCCTCGAGCTCGGCGGGCGCCACCTTCAGCCCGCCGACGTTGATCAACTCCTCGCGTCGGCCGGTCAAAGTCAGATAACCGTCGGCGTCGAGCTGGCCGAGGTCATTCGCCTCGTACCAGCCGTCTTGGATCGCTGCGTTCGTCTGCTCCGGGTCGTTCCAATAGCCCTTCATGACGCTGTCGCCCTTCACGAAGACGCGACCGCCTTCGACCTTCAGCGCGAGCCCGGGGATCGCCTTGCCGACGGTGCCGCGCTTGCCGGCGGCGGCGCGCAGGTCCACATAGGCGATCGACGAGGTCGTCTCCGTCATCCCGTAGGCGTTGAGCAGGCGCGCGCCGGGAAGCAACTCGAGCAGGCGGTCGATCTGGGCCGCGAGCAGGGGGGCGGTCGCGCTTTCGATCGTGCGCAAGCGCTCGCCGTAATCCTTGATCTCGTCGCCCGTCAATTCAAAGAGGGCCGCGAACGCGGAAGGTACGGCGCACAGGCTCGTCGCTCCGTGATCGCCGAACGCGCGGAAAAGGTCGCCCGGCGCCAAAAAACCGTCGAGCAGGATCGCCGTGCCGCCTCCCATGAGGATCGCGCGCAGGCGGCTTAAGCCGTAGCCGTGGCTCAGCGGCAGCGGAATGACGAGTCGTTCTCCTTCGGCGGACCCGACCGCCGCCGCGCGGCCCGCGGCGAAGGCGCGCACGCCGCGCCATGTCTGCACGACGCCCTTGGGCAGGCCCGTGGTCCCGCCGGTGAACAGGATGTCCGACGCCGCGTCGAGGTCCGTCGTTAAGGGCTCGAAGGCGCCGCCAGAGGCGCTCTCGATAGGCGGCGCCACGAGCTTGGCGCCGGTGAGCTTTGCGAGCTCGTGCACGCCGGAGGAAGGCAGGCCGCGATCGACGGGGACGGCGACCGCGCCGAGGGCGTTGACCGCGAGATAGGCGTAGACGAAAGACGGAGAGTCTCCGCGCGCGACGAGCAAGACGCGATCTCCGGGGCCCACGCCGTGCGAGCGCAAAGACAGGGCGGTGGAGCGGACCTTATCGGCCAGCGCCGCGTACGAGATTTTTTCGCCGCCGCAGACGAGGGCGTCACGGGCCGG